>DATLGW010000315.1:0-4993 GCA_035540315.1 Burkholderiaceae bacterium
GCACGACCCCGATCAGCGCCCCCACCAGCGGCAGATAGCGCAGCGGATGCGCCAGCGCGGCAGGCCCGGCGTCGGCCCACGCCCACAGGCGCCGCGACATCGGCATGCGCGAATGCAGCCACACCGCAGCCAGCAACGAACGCAGCTCTCGGCTCAATCGGATCTGCGCGTCGGCGCGGTTCGCCCGCTGCGTTGCATATCCAGCAGGCTTCGCAGGCAATCGGGGCACAGACAGCCGTCGAACCCGGCAGGAAGGGGCTGCAACGCCGGCAGGCCCGCGCACCAGCAAGCATCGGAACGCGCGCCGCAACCGAACGAAGCGCCGCACCGGGCGCAGGATTCCGGCCGCAGGGGCTCGGTTAGAATCGCCGCCATGACCGCGCATCTTATGGAAGGTCCGCATAACCGGGAAGGGGCCGCGGCGTGACGACGCGGGATGAGATGCTAGGAACAAGGCCAGGACGATATCCAGTGATATCGACCTGGCCTCGCGACAACGCAGATCGCCCGCGTCGTCACGCCCCTTCGGGGTTTGGCCGGGACGGCCCGGGGGCTTCGTTGCCGAACCCGGCCGATGTCACCCGACATCGGCCGGAACCGGCGCCTCGCCCGCGGGCCGTCGCGGCCAAACCGCGGCCCCTTCCCGGTTATGCGGACCTTCCTCAAGCATCGACGATCTCATGACTCCTGTGCTCGCGCCCGGCGTGAAAGCCGAGATCCTCGCCGAGGCGATGCCGTACATCCGCCGCTTCCACGGCAGGACGATCGTCATCAAGTACGGCGGCAATGCGATGACCGACGACAACCTCAAGCGCAGCTTCGCGCACGACGTCGTGCTGTTGCGCCTGGTCGGCATGAACCCGGTGATCGTTCACGGCGGCGGACCGCAGATCGAGCAGCTGCTGACTCGGATCGGCAAGAAGGGCCAGTTCGTGCAGGGCATGCGCGTGACCGACGAGGAGACGATGGACATCGTCGAAATGGTCCTTGCCGGTCAGGTCAACAAGGAGATCGTCGAGCTGATCAACCACGCCGGCGGCAAGGCCGTCGGGCTGACCGGGCAGGACGGCGGGCTGATCCGCGCGCGCAAGATGATGCTCGCCGACAAGGACCGCCCCGGCGTGCAGATCGACATCGGGCAGGTCGGCGAGATCGAGAAGATCGACCCGAGCCTGATCCAGACGCTGACGCACAACGGGTTCATCCCGGTGATCGCGCCGATCGGTTCGGGCGAACTCGGCGAGACCTACAACATCAATGCCGATCTGGTCGCCGGCAAGGTCGCCGAGGTGCTGAAGGCCGAGAAGCTCGTGCTGCTGACGAACACCGTCGGCGTGCTCGACAAGAACGGCAATCTGCTGACCGGGCTGACCGCCAAGCGCATCGACGAGCTGTTCGCCGACGGCACGATCTCGGGCGGCATGTTGCCGAAGATCTCGTCGGCGCTCGATGCGGCCAAGGGCGGCGTCAATTCGGTGCACATCATCGACGGTCGCGTCGATCACTGTTTGTTGCTGGAGATCATGACCGACCAAGGGGTCGGTACGATGATTCGCAGTCACTGAAATCCCGTGTTCATCGCATTGCCCTCGGGACGGCGCCGATGAGCCGCCCCTATCCGACCCGTCGCAAACGTTCCGGCCCCGGAGTCGACCGGCGCCTGACCGCGCTCGCCGGCCGCCGCCCGGTGTGGCTGCTCGATCTGGACAACACGCTGCACGACACGTACACGATCATGCCCCGGATCAACCGGATGATGACCGAGTACGTGATGCGCCGGCTCGGCATCGACGAGCCGGCCGCGAACGAGCTGCGGATCCATTACTGGCGCCGCTACGGCGCGACGATGATCGGCATGGTCCGGCATCACCAGGTCGACCATCGCGATTTCCTGCGCGAGACCCATAACTTCCCCGATCTGCACAAGCTGATCCGCCGCGATCCGCGGCTGGCGCACTTCCTGCGCCGGCTGCCCGGGCGCAAGATCGTGCTGACCAATTCGCCCCACGCCTACGCCAGCCGCGTGCTCGCCGCGCTGGGGGTCGCGCCGCTGGTCGACGGGCTGATCGCGGTCGAGCGGATGCGCGCCGGCGGCCACATCTTTCCGAAGCCGTCGCGGCCGATGCTGAAGAAGATCCTGGCGCGCGCGCGCCTGCCCGCGCACCGCTGCGTGCTCGTCGAGGATTCGATCGAGAACCTGCGCAGCGGCCGCTACTGCGGCCTGCGCACCGTGCTGGTCAGCGGCATCACGTACAAGGGCAGCAAACCCTGGGGCCGGCCCCGTCGAGGCCAAGGCGGAATAGACCGGCAGGTGCGATCGGTTGTACAGTTAGCGCGTACTCCGCTGGCGTGCCTGCATTCGGCCGCCGTGCTTTGACGAGGGCGCCGATGATGCAAAACGAGATGGCCGGCGATGCCGACGCCGCGGTGACCGACGACGCCGATGCGGTCGCGCCCGAGCGCGGCGCACCGCGCCGGATCCGGCCCAAGCCGGGCGAGCGGCGGCTGCAGATCCTGCAGACGCTGGCGTCGATGCTGCAGGAACCCGGCGGCGAGCGCGTGACGACCGCGGCGCTGGCTGCGCGGCTGGACGTGTCCGAGGCCGCGCTGTACCGGCATTTCGCGAGCAAGGCGCAGATGTTCGAGGGACTGATCCAGTTCATCGAACAGTCCGTGTTCGGGCTGATCAACCAGATCACGTCGCAGGAGGAGGACGGCCTGAAGCAGCTGCGCTCGATCCTGATCATGCTGCTGGGCTTTTCCGACAAGAATCCCGGCATGACGCGGGTGCTGATCGGCGATGCGCTGGTCAACGAGCACGACCGCCTGCAGGAGCGGATCAATCAGCTGCTCGACCGGATCGAGTCGTCGATCAAGCAGTGCTTCAGGGTTGCGATCGCGCAGGGGCGGCTGCCCGAGCAGACCGATGCGGGCGCGCGCGCGAACGTCTATGTGTCGTACGTGATCGGCCGCTGGATGCGTTATGCGAAGAGCGGCTTCAAGCGACCGCCGGTCGACGGCGTCGAGCAGCAGATCGCGATTTTGCTGACCTGATCGCGAATAAGCCCCCGGCGCACGCTGTGCCGGGTCAAGAGGTACGGGGGTCGCCTTGCGGCCCCAGCCCCTCCCAGGTCGCGCCGTTCCAGCGCCACCAGCCACCTTCGGCGTTGCGCTGATAGATCGACCCGTTGTGCCAGAGCAGTAGGACGACGTTCGCGGAATAGCCGGCGTTCTGACCGTTGATCTGGACGACGCCATTGGCCAGCGTCCACACCGCGAGGTCATTATCAACGAGGCTTCCGCCGGAAACCTCTGTTATCGCGGAACCGTTTCCGGACGGTTGTCTCGCGCTTCCGATCGCCAACAGCGCCGGGATGGGGCACGAAACCTGCGGCTGCCCCAATTTGACGGCCGGCGAATTCGCACCCCGGATCACTCCGGACGAGTCAACGGTAATCGATCCGAAGTCTCCCGGGATGGAGAACCAGACGCCGTATTGGATCAGATCGTCTTCCCGCAGAGTGACCTGTCGATACGGGTAGTCTCGCTGCCCTGGCAGTGCGTGGAATCGCGGTGATCCCAGGACAGTATGTATGACCTTCGGCGTAGCGTGATCAGTGAACCTTAGCTGCGAATCTATGAATTCGACCAAGAACACTCCCCGATAGGGGTTCCAGAAATCGATTCCGTCGGGCGCAGAGGAGTATCGGCACATGAGCCGCACCGCCCTGTAGTTCTGCGCCAATACAGGAATGCGCTCGAGTAGCCTGCGGCGATCGCCGTCGAAGCTGCCCCAGCGTGCACTGTCCGATGTGCAGTGGAAGCCGCCGTCTGAGCCTTCAGAGAGGGAAACGCTGGTAAGAGATCCCTCATTCGAATAGGAGAAACGGATCGTCGTGGTTCCACCCAGCGCATGCTTCAGCACGAGAGCAACATTCAGTCCCCCGTACGGACCCTCGTAATTCGCCGACTGAAGCGTCATCTCCGATAGGGCCGACAGCGGAAAGAAGGAACCGCCCAAGCGAATGTGCGTTTCCGCAACTTGGAACGTCAGCGGATTATCGGAGCGGCCATAGCAGCTGACGTTCGCGATTCCCTCGAGAGCCGCCAAGACTTCCGCGCGCAGGGCGGGCACAGTCTTGTGCTCCGCAATGCTCCCGCTTGCCGGGCGCACGCTGATGGCGCTGACGCGTGGCTCCTGGACCTTCCTGCGGAAATCAATCGCGAGGCTGCCACCCGTCACGGCGACGGTTCTGACGATGTCGAATGCCGCGTTCGGCCCGACGGCAGACCAGATGTCGATGTTCCTCACCCATTGCTCGCCCGTTTCGCCCGGCTCCAGGACGATGTCGAACAACCGTTGGTTCGGCCCCGATATGCCTGCGAAGATCTCCGCCTGGTGTATCGCCACCTCATAGAGCCCATCCTGCAGCGGAATCACATAGCTGAACTCGCCCCACCGCTCGGTCTGGTAGAGCGCGTCCAGCGGAGTGCCGTCGATCGGCGTCGTGACCGGCGTAATCACGTTACCGCCGAAGAAGTATTGGTCGGCAGCGAAACTTTGGGCGCCGAGAACGATGGGCCCGCCTCCAGCATTGATTGCCGCGGTGATCGGTACCGGTGACGGGGTTATCGTGCCTTGCACGAGTGCCGGCGCAGGTGCGGTCACAATCGCGGGAGTGTCCAACACCCATTGGCCGCTGCGATAACGGTACAGACGCTCCTCTGTCGAATGGAAGAAAAGCTGCCCCTCGATACCGTTCGACGGCAGTGACGTTCCGACGGGTATTCCGACAACGATCTGTTCGACCGGTCCCACGACCGGTGCGCCAGCGGAGGGCGCGGGAACGGGACCAGAGCCTGCGGGAGGCGCGGGAGCAGGTACAGGTGCAGGGCTCGGTAGTGGCGCCGGAACGGCAACGGGCGCAGGCGCCGGCGAGGGCGGGGGTGGCGCGGGGACACCGAGCGCGGCTGCAGGAGGAGGGGGCTGAAC
>DATLGW010000316.1:0-1604 GCA_035540315.1 Burkholderiaceae bacterium
GCTGCCGGTGGGCGTTCATCGCGAGCCCGAAGCCGCGCGCGGCCGCCCGAAGGTCGTATCGAACTATCTGCTCGAGAAGATGCGCGACGCCGGCGCGTCGCAGGCGTACGTCGTGCTTCGCAGCGGCAAGTGGGACATTCCGGAGTACTACGGCAACGGCGCCGCATTGCGACTGCCGCTGGCGTACCTGATGATGGGCGATCCGTACGGGCCGCCGTTCAGCGTCGCGGTGGCTGCGCCATTCGTCGCCGACGCCGACGTGTTGTTCGGCTTTCCCGACATCCTGATCCAGCCGCACGACGTGTTCTCGCGGCTGACCGCGCGGCTGCACTCGACGCAGGCCGACCTGGTGCTGGGGCTGTTCCGCGGGCGCCTCAGCGATCCGCTCGACGTCGTGACCACCGATGCCGGCGGCCGCGTGAATCGGCTGGTGACGAAGGAGGAAAAGCCGCCGCGCGCCGAAGGCGACGTCGGCTACATGACGGCCGCGTGGTCGCCCGTTTTCACCGATTTCCTGTGCCGCGAGGTCGCGCGGCTGGCGCAGATCGCGCGCCGCAGCGAAGGCCCGCCGCCGGACTGGCCGATGGGTGCGGTGTTCTCGGCTGCGATCCGGGAAGGCCTGCACGTGGACAGCGTGTTCCTGCCGGATGCGAAGTTCCTCGACATCGGCACGCCGGCCGGTCTTGCCGAGGCGCTCGATTTCCCGGGCGTCTGGCGCGGCGGCGCCGGCTGATGACGCGAGGAGCACTGACGATGGCTTCGATCCCGGTCGCGTTCTGGCTGGTTCCTGCCGAACCCGATCATCGCGCGCTGTCGCAGCGGATCGCCGCGCTGGCGGCCGAGCATGATGCGCCGCTGTTCGAGCCGCACATCACGCTGCACGTCGGCCGGCTCGCCGACGGCGAATCGCTCGAGTCGCTGCTGTCGCAGGTTGCGCGAACGGCCGCACCGCTGACGCTGATTGCCGGTGCGACCGCGCACAGCGATCAGCTGTTCAAGGCGCTGTACGTGGAGTTCGACGACCCGCAGCTGCACCGGATCCATCGCGCGCTGCGCGAGCGCCTGTCGGCGCCGTCGGACTACACGCTGGCGCCGCACTTGAGCCTGCTCTACAAGCGGCTGCCGCAGCCGCAGCGCGAGGCGCTCGCGCAACGGCAGCGGCTGGCGGGGCAGCCGATCGCGTTCGACACGCTGGTCGCGGTGCGCCCGGCCGCCGGCCGCAGCGACCTGTCCGAAGTCGCCGGCTGGGATACGACGCTGCGCTGCGGGTTATAGGCTGCTCGCGCCGGAGCTGATGCCACAGCCCGCCGGGCGTGCCGGCCGGCGTCAGCCCGCGCCGAGCGCGACCAGCGCCGCGCCTTCGTCGACCTGATCGCCGACCCGGTACAGCACCTGCTCGACCTTGCCGTCGGCCGGCGCTGCGATCGTGTGCTCCATCTTCATCGCCTCGATCACCATCAGCGGCTGCCCGCGGGCGACCGAATCGCCTGCGGCAACCATCACCGCGATCACCTTGCCCGGCATCGGCGCGGTCAGCCGGCCGCTGTCGAGCGATTCTTCGCCGGCGTGCGCGAGCGGCGCCGAATAGTCGAGTTGCAGGTGCC
>DATLGW010000317.1:0-2773 GCA_035540315.1 Burkholderiaceae bacterium
CCATTTCGGATACTGGACCCCCACGCCGACCATCGACTTGATCACGCCGAGGGGGCGCGTGTCGTCGGCGGCTTCGATCTTGCCGTGGCAGCTCTCGCACGATTGGCCCTTCGGCCCCGGCTTGCTCCACAGCGGCACCGCGGCGCTTTCGGTCAGCAGCAGCGCCGGGTTCGCGGTCGGGTCGAGCTGGTCGCCGTACTCCGGCCGCACGACGTCGCGCGTGAACGGGTTCCATTGCTTGTCGTCGGTGACTTTCGGCGGCTGCCCGTCAGGCCCGGCCTTCAGCGTCTGCAGGTAGGCGACGACGTCGACGATCTCCTGCGGCTTCCAGAACCCGGTCAGCCCGAACGGCGGCATCGGCGAAGCCTCGCCGAACAGCACCCGCGGGTCGTAAATGATCTGGTACAGCACGTTGTCGGGCATTCCGCGCGAGCCGATCGTGCGCAGGTCGGGACCGACGTTGCCCATCGGCCAGACGTTCGGATCCGGAATCAGATGGCAGCCGGTGCACGGGCCCTTGGCGCCGAGCTTGATCAGCTCGTGACCTTTCTTCGGATCGCCCTTGAGCCCCGCGGGCATCTCGGCCTTCTGCGGTGGCGGAAAGCGCTTGCTGCCGTACGCCTGCGTCGGCCACTGCTCGTAGTTCGCCGTGCCGAAGCCGCCCCATGGATAGCGCAGCTGCCTGCGCTCGCCGTCGACCTCCTTGACCACGCCTTGCGATTCCGGAATCGCCCGCGTCGGCCACGTGGCCGCGCTCGCGAGCGGCGGCTCGGAGGCCGCGAGGTTGGGTCCGACGGCTGCGAACGCGCCGACGAACGTTGCGCCGGCCGCCGCCAGCCACAGCCGGCGTTCCCGGACAAAGCTGCGCCATGAGAACTTCATCGCCTCACCTCCGGTCCGATGGTCTTCCCGACGGGATCGCCGGGCCGTGCGTTGTCGTTCGATCGCCGCCCCGCGCACGTTGCGGGCCCGGCGCCGTTGCGGCTCAGAACTTGATCTCGGTCTTGCCGACGTAGGTCTTGCCCTGCGTGTCGTGGAATTTCACCTCGACGGTGCCCGGCTCGACCGCCTTGACCGGGAACATCACGAACGGGTTCTGGCTGACCGCCTGCGTCATCTCGGCTTCGAAAACCTTCTTGCCGTTGTAGGTCGCCTCGACGCGATTGATGAAGTCGTAGTTCTTCTCGACCGGCTTGCCGTCCTTGAACTGCATGACTTCCATCGGGTGCGTGACCATCGCGCGCACCGTTGCGACCTCGCCCTTCTTCGCGTTGTCCACGCGCATCCTCACCTGCGACATCGTTTCGTCTCCTGTTCCGATCAGCCGCCGCAACCGCCGACGGTGACCTTGACTTCGCGCTTGGCCTCGTACAGCGCGCCCTTGCTGGTTTCGGCGATCGCCCGCACGTCGGTCGTCGACGCCAGCCGGATGTTCGTTCCCATCGTCGCGCGACCCGACTCCGGCGTCAGCGACACCTTCGTGTTCAACGGCCGCCGGTTCTTGTCGCTGATGATGTAGATGTTCTTCACGTACTCGTCGCCCGACATCGGCAGGTCGACGTCGACGCGGATCGGCACGACCGCGCCGTTCTCGGCGATCATCGGCGCCTCGAACTTGATCGCGTCGCCGGCCGGCTTCAGCGGCCGATCGCCGAACAGGCGCTTCAGCGTATCGGCGACTTTCTCGTCGGGCTGCGGCATTCCCGCGGCGGTCGCGTGCGCGCTGCGCGGGCTCAGTCCGAGCGAACCTGCGCCGGCGGCCATCCCGGCGCCGCCAATCAGTCGCAGCGCGTCGCGACGCGTCAGGGCCCCACGGGGTCGATTGCTGCTCATCACGTCTTCCTTTCGCTGTCCGATATTAGGCATTTAGGAATCGAAATCGACGTTCCTGATATATGAGTTTTTTCTAATAAACTATCATCGCAGACAACGCGCCGCGGGGCAAGACCGCGACGCCATCCCCCCCGGCCTGCGGCGCCGGCCGCGGTTCACAACCTCATGTAGGCATAGCCTTCCTTGCTCTGAAGGCGGCCGATCTCCGACATTCCAGAAGGCACCAGCGTCGCAGCGGGTACCACGCGGTCAGGCCCGATGCTGCGGCGCTCCAGCGTGTTGGAGCAGACGCGGAATTCGACGCCCCTGCTGCGGAACTCGCTGATCGCCGGCTCGATGAGCCGCCCGAACTCGTCGATTGCGCCGCGCAACAGGAAATCGACGCCCTCACTATGGGCGACCACCACGACCCGGACGTCGGGTGCGGCGGCCAGGTGATTCGAGAGATTGCGCAGCGCCGCGCCCGGCGCCGTTGCGCTCGCGATGTGATAGACGATCCGGGTTTCGGTTTCGTCCGGCGGCGCCGACGGAGTGGGCGGGCTGGCGGCCATCAGCCAGGCTGCCAGCGCCAGCGCGACGACTCCGGGCCCCGCTGCCAGCGACCAGCGCCGCCAGCCCGGCAGATCGGCACGTTCCGCCGCCGGGCCGTAGCGCGCGGTCAGGCGCTCGCGAAGCGCAACCGGGGTTTGTTCGGCCGGCAGGTGCCGATGCAGCGCATCCAGCAGCGCCCGCCGGCTCAAGAGTGCTGCGCCGCAGCGCGCGCAGCCCTCGACGTGCTCCTCCAGCGCCAGCGCTGCGCGCAGGTCGAGCTCCCCGTCGACGTACGGGTCGAGCATCCGGCGATGCTCGTGGCAACTCATGTCCCGGTATCCCTTGCGCTGGGCCCGCCCACGATCATCCGGGCGAGCGACCGCCGGCCGCGAGACAGCCGCGACATCAC
>DATLGW010000318.1:0-3794 GCA_035540315.1 Burkholderiaceae bacterium
ACGCTGATGCGGACCACGCCGGACGAGTGCGCGCGCATCGGCCGATTCATCGTCGACAAGCTGAACCGGATGGAAGGGCCGGTGCGGTTCCTGATTCCCGACGGCGGCGTGTCGGCGCTCGATGCGCCGGGCAAGCCGTTCTGGGATCCGGCGGCCGACAAGGCGTTGTTCGACGCGATCGCCGGCGGCTTCAGGAGCGCACCGAACCGCAAGCTGATCCGGCTGCCGCACAACCTGAACGACGACGCGTTCGCGCTGGCGCTGGCGGCGAACTTCCGCGAGATCGCCGCGCCGGCCGCGCCGCGCGCGCATGCGCAGCCCCACTGAAGGAGCACGATCCCGATGCCGCGAATCGCACGTTCGCAGATCCTGGAGAAGTTCCGCGGCATGATCGCGCGCCGCCAGCCGATCGTCGGCGGCGGCGCCGGCACCGGGCTGTCGGCCAAGTGCGAGGAGGCGGGCGGAATCGACCTGATCGTCATCTACAACTCGGGCCGCTACCGGATGGCCGGCCGCGGCAGCCTCGCGGGTCTGCTCGCGTACGGCAACGCGAACGAGATCGTCGTCGAGATGGCGCGCGAGGTGCTGCCGGTGGTCACGCGCACGCCGGTGCTGGCGGGCGTCAACGGCACCGACCCGTTCATGATCCGCGACAGCTTCCTGCGCCGGCTGATCGACCTCGGGTTCTCCGGCATCCAGAACTTCCCGACGGTCGGGCTGATCGACGGGACGTTTCGCGCGAACCTCGAGGAAACGGGGATGGGCTACGGGCTGGAGGTCGACCTGGTGCGCGCGGCGCGCGCGCTGGACCTGCTGACCACGCCGTACGTGTTCTGCGAGCAGGAGGCGATCGACATGACCCAGGCCGGTGCCGACGTCGTCGTGTGCCACCTGGGCCTGACGACCGGGGGTGCGATCGGCGCGCACACCGCGCTGACGCTGGCCGATTGCGTGCCGAGGATCAATGCCTGGGCGCAGGCCGCGCTGAAGACGCGTCGCGACGTGATCGTGCTGTGCCACGGCGGGCCGATCGCCACGCCGCAGGACGCGCAGTACATTCTGGAGCGTTGCCCGGAATGCCACGGTTTCTACGGCGCCTCGAGCATGGAGCGGCTGCCGACCGAGACCGCGCTGACCGAGACCACGCGCCGGTTCAAGGCGATCGCGCGCTGAAGCGGCTGGCGCGGTCGAAACGATTCAACGGAATTCGGAGGAGGAAGCATCATGACCGGCACCCAGTTCGGCGCGTTCATCCTGGCGCTGATCGTCGTCGCGATCGTCGTCGCGATCGTCGTGTGGTTGCTCAATTGGCTGTACCTGCGTTCATCGAAGGAGCGCGCGTTCGTGCGCACCGGATTGGGCGGCGAGACCGTCGTGCTGAACGGCGGAGCGCTGGTGCTGCCGATCGTGCACGAAGTGATCCCGGTGAACATGAACACGCTGCGGCTGGAGGTTTCGCGCGGTCGCGACAAGGCGCTGATCACGAAGGACCGGATGCGGGTCGACGTGGTCGCGGAGTTCTACGTGCGGGTCCAGGCGTCGCAGGCGGCGATCGCCGCGGCGGCGCAGACGCTGGGCACGCGCACGATGCAGCCCGAGGAGCTGCGCGAGCTCGTCGAAGGCAAGTTCGTCGATGCGCTGCGCACCGTCGCCGCCGAGATGACGATGGAGGAGCTGCACGAGAAGCGCGGCGAGTACGTCAAGCGCGTGCGCACCGTGGTCGCGAACGATCTGCTGCAGAACGGCCTGGAGCTCGAGACCGTGTCGCTGACGCAGCTCGACCAGACCGCGATGGAGTACTTCAACCCGTCGAACGCGTTCGACGCCGAAGGCTTAACGCGGCTGACCGAGCAGATCGAGCGGCGCAAGAAGATCCGCAACGACATCGAGCAGGACACGATGATCCAGATTCGCAACAAGAACCTGGAGACCGAGCGGCAGGCGCTGAACATCGATCGCGACCTCGAGAATGCGCGGCTGGAGCAGGAACGCGAGGTCGAGGTGCAGCGCGCCGCCCAGCGGGCCGAGCTGGCGCGCGAGCGCGCCGAGCAGGAGCAGGCGGCCGAGCGGGCGCAGATCGGCGCGCGCGAGGCCGTCGAGCGCGCACGCATCGCGTCGGAGCGGGCGATCGAAGAGGCGCGGATCGCGAAGGAACGCGAGGTCCAGGCGCTGGAGATCGAGCGGCGCAAGGCGCTGGAGATCGCCGAGCAGATGCGGGCGATCGCGATCGCCGAGCAGTCGCGCGCGCAATCGGAGGCGCAGGCGAGCGCCGACAAGGCGCGGGCGCAGGCGGTGGCCGAGGAGGAGCGCGTGTTCACGATGCGCGAGACCGAGATGGCCGAGCGGCGCAAGCGGATCGAGCTGATCGGCGCGTCGCAGGAGGCCGAGCGCGAGGCGCTGCGCCTGAAGGTGGCGGCCGAGGCCGAGAAGGCGGCAGCGGCCGACCGCGGCGCGGCGGTTCGGGCCGAGGCCGAAGCGGAGGCCGATGCCGAGCGGATCCGCGCGACGGCGGCGAAGATCCGGCACGAGGTCGAGGCCGAGGGCCTGCGCCTGATGAACGAGGCGAACAATACGCTGACGATCGAGGCGCGGATGTCGGCGATGCGTCTGCGGCTGATCGACAAGCTCGACGCGATCATCCGCGAGCAGGTCAAGCCGATGGAGCGCATCGAGGGCATCAAGATCCTGCATGTCGACGGCCTGATCGGCGGCTCGGGCGGCGGCTTCGCCGACAGCGTCGTCAACTCGGCGCTGCGCTACCGCGCGCAGGCGCCGCTGGTCGACCAGCTGCTGCGCGAGATCGGCGTCGACGGCGGCGACGTGGGGCAGCTTGCGCGCGGGCTGCTCGAGCGCAGCCAGACGTCCGTGGCATCGGGCACCGCGCAGCCGGCGCCGAGCCAGGTCGCGGCGGCGGGCGCGCTGCCGCCCGGCGGCGGCTCGCGGTGATGCGGCGATGATCAAGGTCTACACCTCGAGCGTCATCGACGCGCCGGCCGATGCCGTCTGGGCGCAGATCCGCGACTTCAACGGCTTGCCGAAGTGGACGCCGTTCGTCGCCGACTCCCGCATCGAGGGCGGGCAGCCGTCGGACAGGATCGGCTGCGTGCGCAACTTCTCGCTGAAGGAAGGCGGCACGATCCGCGAGCAGCTGCTGACGCTGTCGGACTACGACTATCAGTGCACGTACTCGATTCTCGAGAGCCCGATGGGCGTGGACAACTACGTCGCGACGCTGAAGCTCACGCCGGTGACCGACGGCAATCGCACGTTCGCGGAGTGGTGGGCCGAGTTCGATCCGACGCCGGGGCGCGAGACCGAACTGGCGGAGCAGATCGGCCAGCGCGTGTTCCAGGCCGCGTTCGATTCGCTGAAGCGCCTGTTCCGATGATCCGCGTCACGCGCTCGGCCGTCATCGATGCGCCGATCGAGCACGTTTGGCGGGTGCTGCGGGACTTCAACAGTCATACTGCGTGGCACCCGATCGTCGCTCAGTCCGAGATCGAGAACGGCGAGCCGTCGGATCAGGTCGGCTGCGTGCGCAACTTCCGGCTGCACGACGGCAACCACATTCGCGAGCAGCTGCTCGCGCTGTCGGACCGCGACTGCGTGTCGACCTACTGCATCCTGGACGCGACGCTGCCGATGCGCCGCTACGTGGCCACGGTGCAGCTGAAGCGGGTGACCGACGGCAACCGTACGTTCTGGCATTGGCAGTCGACGTTCGACGTGCCCGCCGGCCGCGAGCGCGAGTTCGAGCAGCTCGTGGGTCAGGGCGTCTACGAGCAGGGCTTCGC
>DATLGW010000319.1:0-1670 GCA_035540315.1 Burkholderiaceae bacterium
CTTCATTGCAGTTCCTCTGGTACACGATCGGGCACGACGCCCGTAGCGAACTGCAGGCAACCGACATACCCGATCGGGTGCCGCCGGCGGCTCGGAGAGTCCCGCAAGTTGCGCACTCCGTGCCGGCGCGATCGACGCCGCGCAACGGCCGTGCCTGCGGCGGGCCACGGCTTCTGCTGCCGCACCGGCGGCGCGAATACGGCGCCGGCCGGACTGGTCGCGCTGATCAGGAATCACTGACCGCCCGCCGCGGCCTCGGACAGCAAAGAAATGGCCCCGGACGCGCCGGGGCCAAGGGGCGCTGCGGCTCCAGGTTGGTGAGTCGTCGAACCACCGCAGCACCGAGCCACACAACGCACGACCCCGGCCGGCGGTTGACCGCGCCGCGGCTCGGCGATCGCCGCGGCCGGGGTAGACTTGACGGTCGCGCTGCGGCGCGCGCAGCGATTCCGTTCCTGCCGCGCCGCAGCTCAGTCGCGCGGAGATCGTCGATGTCGAGAAAGCTGCTGATCGGCGCCGTCGCGCTGTTCGGCATCGTGGCGATTGCCGCGGTCGTCGCGGTCGCGCTGGTCGACGTGAACCGGTTCAAGCCGCGCATCGAGCAGTTCGTGCACGAGCGCTACCAGCGCAGCCTGCACATCGACGGCGATCTGTCGCTGTCGATCTTTCCGCGGCTCGCGGTCACGCTGCCGGCGGCGCGGTTGTCCGAACGCGGTCGTGCGGACGAGGCCGCGCGAATCACCGGCGCGCGCGTCAGCGTCGCGCTGCTGCCGCTGCTGCGCGGCGAGCTGGTCGCCGAGTCGGCGGTCGTCGACGGGCTGCGGGCGACGGTCGAACGCCGCGCCGACGGCAGCTTGAACATCGACGATCTGATCCGGCCTGCGCCGCCGCCCTCGCCTGCGGGCGCGCCGCAGCCGCCGGAGTCCTCACGCCGCTTCGACATCGGGGCGATCCGATTGTCGAACGCGCAGCTGGCGTACCGGGATCGACTGAGCGGACGCGCGGTGGCGGTCAGCGGGCTGGACCTGTCGCTCGGCAGCCTGTCGAACGCCGGCGCCGCGCCGTTGACTGCGGCGTTCAGCTTCGATTCGTCGCGGCCCGCAGCGCGCGGCGAGGTGCGGCTGAACGCGCAGGCCCGATTCGATTTCGCGGCGAACGTTTTCGGCCTGAAGGACCTGGACGTGACCGCGTCGGCATCCGGCGGCGCGAGCCGTGCCGACTCCATGCGGCTGAAGCTGTCGCAGCTGACGCTCGATGCCGGCAACGCGACCGTCGAGTTCGCTGGGCTCGACCTGCGTGCGGCCGGTCGGGCCGGAGCCGGCACGTTCGACGCAGCCGCAACGCTGCCGCAACTGGCAGTGACGCAGACACAGATCACGGCGCCTACGCTGCACAGTCACGTGAAGCTGATCGGCGCTCGAGCGACCGAGCTGCGGATCGACGCAGCCGGCATCGGCGGCAAGCGACCGGCCGTGTCGATTGCGCGACTTTCGATCGATGCCAGCACCGCGCAGGGTCCGCGCACGATCCAGGCGACGCCAGCGTCGCCGCTGCAGGCCGACCTGGCTTCCGGAAAGTTCGATCTGCCCTCGGTGGCCGGCAGCGTCGCGATCGCCGATCCGAGGATGCCCGCGCAGCGCGCGGCTTTCGACGTCAACGGATCTGCCGCG
>DATLGW010000320.1:0-2856 GCA_035540315.1 Burkholderiaceae bacterium
GGCCGACCCTGAGTTCACCGCCGGCGAGCCGGGCGTTGCGACCGATCCGCTGGTCGACCGTCAGCTGGCCGGCCACCGCATACAGCGAGCGCTCGACCTCGGCGGCGATTTCGATGCGGCCAGCCGCCAGCAGCACGTCGCCGGACACCGGCGCCTGCACGGTCGCCTCGCCGCCGGCGGCGATCAGGTCGCCAGCCACCGGAGCGCGGACCGTGACGGTGCTGCCTGCGGCGAAGCGATCTGTGCCGATTGCACGTTCAACCGGCGGTTCGGCACCCACCGCGTCGGTCGCGACGCCGAGCGCGCATGCGAGCGGGAGCGCCCACCGGAGCAGCGAGCGCAGGCCATGCATAGCGGGAGGCTGAGCGTCCATCTCCGTCGATACCTCTTCATCGAGCGGGCGAAACGGCTGCAGCCGGCGGGGGCGCGTAAGAGAAACGCGTTGACGCGGCTGCAGTGCCTCGCCGATATCTGATCGTCGCCATCGCTCCCGTTTCCAGCTCGAACAGGCGGCGACCGAGCTCGCCGGCGCTTCGCACCGGCACGCCGTCGATCTCGTCGATCAGGTCGCCCGGCACCAGGCCCGCCCGCGCGAGCGCGCCGCGCGCCTCGACCGCCGAAACCATTGCGCCAGCGACCATCGGCAGTCCGAGAACCTCCAGGATCGCTGGCGGCGGATCGATCAGATGCCCTCCGATCTTGCCCCTGAGGACCGGGCGTCCCGCAATCAGATCGCCGGCGACCAGCATCGCGAGCTCGATCGGCACTGCAAACGATACACCCGAAAAGCCGCCAAGCGGCGACACGATCCGGGTGTTCATCGCGACGACTCGACCGCGCGCGTCGAACAGTGGTCCGCCCGAGTTGCCGGGATTCATCGTGACGTCCGTCTGCAGGAACGGCACCTGCTGACTGCTGCCGAGCCGACGGTCCCGGCCGCTGACGAGCCCCGCTGCCAGCGAGCGCTCGAAACCGAACGGCGAGCCGATCGCAAGCACCCGGTCGCCGATCCTCAGCCGCCGCGAGTCCCCGAGCCGCACCGGCGGCGACGCGACCGGTTGCACCGGCCGCAACACGGCGACGTCGGAGGCCGCGTCCGCGCCCTCCACCTCCATCTGCAGCACCTCGCCGCCACCGGTACGGGCATGGATCCGAGTCGCCTGCGCGACCGCATGCGCGGCCGTCAGCACGCGGCCGCTGTCGTCGATGAAGAAACCGCTGGCTGCGCCGATCTCGAACACGGTGTCTTCGAGCGGATCGGGGCACACCGCCAGATCGGCCGCGCACTGCGGCTGCGCGCTGCGGCGCAGCCGCTCGGCGAACTCCGGGTCCAGCCCCTCGCCCTGGACGACGGTCAGGCTCACGACCGACGCAGCCACGTCGGCGAACACCCGCGCGGCCGGGAGGTCGCCCGCGGGGTCTGCGCCGGGAGCCAGGCTCGCGCAAGCAGCGAGGGAGACGGCAGCCAGCAACGCCGCGACGTGTTGCACCCGCAGTGCGAGGACGCTTTCGATATGCTCGGTCATGGCAGGAGATCGATTCGAGCTCGCAGCGTAGTTCGCTGGGGTCGGCAGCGGTTTGCGCCAGGTCAACGGCGCGCAACGGCTTTGCGCTGCGTCAACACGACCGCTGGCGGGTAGGCGATGCTGGATCCGATGACGACGCGGCTGCATTTCCTCGGGGCGACGGGTACCGTCACCGGCTCCAGATTCCTGCTGGAGGCATGCGGTCGCCGGCTGCTGATCGATTGCGGGCTGTTTCAGGGATGGAAACAGTTGCGGCTGCGCAACCGGGAGCCGTTTCCTGTCGCACCGGAATCGATCGATGCCGTGGTGCTCACGCATGCGCATCTCGACCACAGCGGATGGCTGCCGGCGCTGGTGAGTCAGGGCTTCAGGGGGCCGATCCACTGCACGGGGGCCACGCTCGACCTGTGCCGCGTCCTGCTTCCCGACAGCGCGCGGCTGCTCGAGGAGGAGGCAGCGTACGCGAACCGCCATCGCTTCTCGAAGCATCGGCCGGCGCTGCCGCTGTACACCCTCGCCGATGCGATGGCCTGCCTGAAATCGCTGCGTGGGCATCGGTGGGGCGTCGAGGTCGCGCTGGACGAAGACCCGCGGTCGCCGCGGGCCCAGAAGCACGAAGTGAGCGTACGCTTTCACCTCGCCGGGCACATTCTCGGGGCCGCAATCGCAGAGATTCGCTGCGGTTCGCATCGGATCGTCTTCTCCGGCGACCTCGGCAGGTACGTCGATCCGATCATGAAAGCGCCCGTCCAGCCGGGCGCCGCCGACTGGCTGGTCGTGGAATCGACCTATGGCAACCGGCTGCACGATCCGCAGGATCCGGCAGAAAAGATTGCCGAGGTGATCCGGCGCGTGTGCGCGCGCGGGGGCGTGCTGATCGTGCCGACGTTCGCGGTCGGGCGCGCGCAGCAACTGCTGCACCTGATCAGTCGGCTGAAGCATTCGCGAGCGATCCCGCCGGTGCCGGTCTATCTGAACAGCCCGATGGCGGTCGACGCAACGCGGCTGTGGCTGCGTCACCGCGACGAGCATCGGCTGTCGGCGAGCGATTGCGCGGCGCTGCACGATGCCGCGCGAATCGTGAACTCGCCGCAGGAGTCGCGCGAGCTGAATGCGCGCAAGGGGCCGATGGTGATTCTGGCGGGCAGCGGGATGGCGACCGGCGGGCGCGTGCTGCACCACCTGAAGGCGTTCGGGCCGGACTCGCGCAATGCGATCCTGTTGACCGGCTACCAGGCCGGCGGCACGCGCGGCGCCGCGCTTGCCGCCGGAGCGCCGTTCCTGCGAATCCACGGCGAAGACGTCCCGATCCGCGCCGAGGTTCATCAGG
>DATLGW010000321.1:0-4967 GCA_035540315.1 Burkholderiaceae bacterium
GTCACCGGGAGCTTCACCGGCGCCGCGCAGCGGCTGCACGTGAGCCAGCCGACGGTCACCACGCAGGTCAGGATGCTCGAGGAGCACTTCAAGGTCGAGCTGTTCCACCGCGCCGGCCGGCGCGTCCGGCTGACCGAGCTCGGCGAGCGCCTGCTGCAGCTGTCGCGCCAGATCTTCAGCCTGGAATCGGAGGCCGTGCAGCTGCTCGGCGATTCCGGCGAGTTGCGCACCGGCCATCTGCGCGTCGCGGCCGTGGGACCCCATCACGTGACGAAGATGCTGGTCGCCTTCAACCAGCAGTACCCGGGGGTCCGGGTGTCGGTCAGCACCGGCAATTCGCAGGACGTGCTCGACCGGCTGCTCGACTACCGCGCCGACGTCGGCGTGCTGGCGCAGGTGCTCGAGGACGCGCGATTCACGTCGATGCCGTTCAGCGAGCATCCGGTCGTCATCTTCACGTCGCTGAACCACCGTTTCGCGCGCCGGCGCTCGATCCGCATCGGCGACCTGCAGGGCGAGCGGCTGATCCTGCGCGAGCACGGCTCGACGACCCGGATGGCACTGGAAGCCGCGCTCAAGCGCGCCGGCGTCGTTGCCGACGTCGTGATGGAGATCGGCAGCCGGGAGATCATTCGCGAGGCGGTCGCGCAGGGGATCGGCATTGCCGCGGTATCGGAGGTCGAATACGTGCCGGGACCGGGGCTGCACATGGTGCGGATCAGCGACGCGCAGATCCGCACCTGCGCCCACGTCGTGTGCCTGTCGGAGCGGCGCCAGATGCGGATGGTCGCGGCATTCCTCGACACGGTCGTTTCGTCCCCGGAGCGGCGCGCCGGGGTCGCGCCGCTGGCGGCCGCAGCGCGCGCCAGCGCCTGAGCAGGCTCGCGGTCAGCGCACCAGCACGCCGACCAGCCACAGCGAGATCGCCGGGAACAGCAGCAGCAGCGCGGTGCGAACGAAGTCCGACATCAGAAACGGCACGATGCCGCGATAACTCTCGGCGATCGGCACGTTGCCGGCGAGCCCGTTGACGACGTACACGTTCAGCCCGGCCGGCGGCGTGATCAATCCGATTTCGACCACCATCAGCACCAGGATGCCGAACCAGATCAGCTTCAGGTCGGTCGGCAGCCCGTACAGGTCGAGCCCGATGATCGTCGGCAGGAAGATCGGCAGCGTCAGCAGGATCATCGAGATCTCGTCCATCACGCAGCCGAGCACGACGTAGAACACCAGGATGCCGGCGACCACCGCGAGCGGCGGCCAGCCCAGCCCGTCGACGAAGCCCTGCAGCGCGGTCGGGAACTGCGACAGCGCGAGCGCGACGTTCAGCAGGTCGGCCCCGAGGAAGATCAGGAAGATCATGCCGGTCGTGATCGCAGTGTCGTAGAAGCAGTCGAGCGTCTTCCTGACCGTCAGCTCGCGCCGCAGCAGCGCGGCGATGAACGTCGCGCCGGCGCCGACCGCAGCGGCCTCGGTCGGCGTGAAGAAGCCGCCGTAGATGCCGCCGAACACGATCAGGAAGATCAGCGCGATCGGCCACACGTCCTTCAGCGCGTCGACCAGCACCTGGCGCGCAGCCTTCTCGTGCGCCGGCCCGTGATGCGGGAACAGCCGCACGTAGATGCCGATCGCGATGCAGTAGCCCAGCGCGGCGATGATGCCGGGCAGGATCGCGGCGGCGAACAGCTTCGCGATGTTCTGTTCGGCCAGGATCGCGTACAGCACCAGGATCACCGACGGCGGGATCATGATGCCCAGCGTGCCGCCGGCCGCCAGCGTCGCGGTGGCGAGCCGGCCCGAGTAGTTGTAGCGCCGCATCTCCGGCAGCGCGACCTTGGCCATCGTCGCGGCGGTCGCGATCGACGAGCCGCAGACCGAACCGAACGCGGCGCATGCGAGCACCGACGCCATCGCCATGCCGCCGCGCAGATGGCCGAGGATGGCGTTCGCGGCAGCGAACAGCGACCGCGAAAGCCCGCCCTGCGTCGCGAACTGGCCCATCAGCAGGAACAGCGGAATCACCGTCAGGTCGTAGTTCGCGAGCCGCGCGAACACCATGCCCTGCAGGAACTTCAGCAGCGGATCCCAGCCCGCGAGCGCGACGTAGCCGACCAGCCCCGGAATCATCATCGCCATGGCGATCGGCACGCGCAGCGCCATCATCGCCAGCATGCCGGCGAACAGCAGGATCGCAATCGTCGGCCCGCTCATCCGAATCCCCCCGGCCCGGTCTGGTCAGATCTCGCTGTCGCTGACGGGCTTGGTCAGCGACGTGCTGGTGCGGCCATGCCGCCAAGCGGTGTGCAGCGCGGTCAGCGACGCCAGCGCCATCGGGGGCACCATCAGCACGTAGCCCCACCAGACCGGCAGCGCCATGATCATCGTCGTCTCCGACGTGCGGTACGCGGAGATGCCGCCCAGCGCGGTGCGCCATGCCAGCAGCCCCAGCACGAGCGCCAGCACGACGGCGCCGATCGTATCGAGCGTCGACTTGGTCTTGTCGCTGGCGCGCATCGTGAAGAAATCGACCATGATGTTGCCGCCGCGCAGCTGCGTGAACGGCAGGAACGTCGCGACCGCGACCGCGCAACCCATCTGCACCAGCTCGAAGTCGCCGAGGATCGGCCGGCCCACGAGGTTGCGCATCACCACGCTGTAGACCGACATCAGCGTCAGCCCGGTCAGCACGATGCCGCCGAGCACGGCGAACGCCTTGCACAGGAAGTCGAGCACTCGACCGATCGGATCCTGCAGCGTCATCGCGACCACCTCCGAAAAAACGCCCGGTCGCGACGCGTGCGTTCGCTTCCGGGCGCCTGACGGGCGGGGCACAGCCCCGCAGGTGCCTCGTTCAGATCACTTCGCCGTGTGCTTCTTGATCAGCGACTTGGCGTCCTCGAGCAGCGCCTTTCCGTTCATGTTCTTGGAGTCCATGTCCTTCGCCCACTCGTCCTGCAGCTGGATGGCCGCCTTGCGGAAACCCTCGAGCGCTTCGCCGCGAATCGTGATGACCTTGTTCTTCCGATCCTCGACCGCGAGCTTGCGCGCCGGCACGTCGCCTGCCTGCTGGACCTTGCCGAGCCAGCCGGAGACCTCCAGGCCCGAGTTCTGGTCGATGATCTTTTTCAGGTCCGCCGGCAGCGACTCGTACTTCGCGCGATTCATCGTCAGCACGAACGCCGTCGTGTACAGCCCGCCCGCGCTCGGGTCGAACTCGCTGTGCGAGCGCGCGAGCTCTTCGACCTTCACCGCCGGGACGACTTCCCACGGAATCACCACCGCGTCGACGACGCCCTTGGACAGCGCATCCGGGATCTGCGGCAGCGGCATGCCGACCGGCGTGGCGCCGAGCACGCCCAGCATCTTCGTGATCGTCCGCGTCGGCCCGCGCACCTTCAGGCCGCGCAGATCCGACACGTTGTGGATCTCCTTCGCGCGCGAATGGAAGAAGCCGGGACCGTGGACGTGCACCGCGATCAGGTGCGTGTCCTTGAACTCGTCCTTCGCATGCTTCTGCACGTACTCCCAGTACGCCTTCGACGTCGCTTCGGCGTTCGTCATCATGAACGGCAGCTCGAACACCTCGACCCGCGGAAAGCGCCCCGGCGTGTTGCCGGCGAGCGTCCACACGATGTCGGCAACGCCGTCGCGCGCCTGATCGTACAGCTGCAGCGGCGTGCCGCCGAGCTGCATCGCGGGGAAGCGTTCGAACTTGATCCGGCCGTTGGACTCCTTCTCGACCTTGTCCATCCATGCCATGTGCATGTTCTGCCAGACGTTGGACGCAGGCGGCATGAACGTGTGGAACTTCAGCGTGACCGTCTGCTGCTGCGCGTACGCGCCGCCCTGGATGCCCAGGGCCAGTGCGGCCGCCAGCGCGAGGGATCTGAGTCTCATCGGGAAAGTCTCCTTGTGGTATCGATCCGCGTTCACGATTTTCGGACGGACCGGGCGCACCCGGTTCCGAGGATCGCTAGGTTACAACGGAATCGCCCGCCTTCGCGCCGACGCGCTCGCCCGAAAGGCGGTCCGCGCCGGGGCGCGCGGCGCGATCTCCGGCTGCATCGCCGGCCTCAGAACAGCTCGAAGTACTCGCGCTGCTCCCAATCCGTGACGTCGGCCTCGAATCGTGCCAGCTCCGCGCGCTTGATGTGAACGAAATAATCGACGAATTCGCCGCCGAAGCCGGCGCGCATCGTCTCGTCGCCGGCCAGGCAGTCGAGCGCCTCGTGCAGGCTGCGCGGCAGCGCCGGCGCCGGCGTGTCGTACGGCGTGTCCGCCGGCGGGCCGGGGTCGGCCCGCCGTTCGATGCCGGCCAGGCCGGCGATCAGCTGCGAGCCGATGTACAGGTACGGGTTCGCCGCGGGCTCACCGATGCGGTTCTCGATCCGCGTCGCCGGATCGCCGGCGCCGCCGAGCACGCGCAGCATCGCCGCGCGGTTGTCGCGCGCCCACAGCGCGCGGTCGGGCGCCAGCGAATTCGGCCGAAAGCGGCGGAACCCGTTGATCGTCGGCGATGCGAACGCGGCCGAAGCGCGCGCATGCGCGAGCAAGCCGCCGAGGTAGTGCTCGCCCAGCGGCGACAGCGAGCGGCCGGCCGCGTCCGGAACGAACGCGTTGGCGCCGCTTGCGTCGCGCAGCGACTGGTGCAGGTGCCACCCCGACGACATCACGTTCGGAATCCGCGGCCGGCACATGAACGTCACGTGCCATCCGTTGCGCCGCGCGATCTGCTTGGCCGCACTGCGAAACAGCACCATCCGATCGGCGGCGTCGATGCCGGCCGCCGGCTCGAAAGTGAACTCGCACTGGCTCGGGCCGAACTCGACCTCGAGCGATCGCAGCGGCAGCCCGAGCTCGACGATGCCGCGGCGCAACGTCTCGAGCGCCGGCTCGAGCTGGTCGTAGCGCAGCTCGGTCAGGTATTGGTAGCCCTGCGTGGTCAGCGCGACCGCTGGCGGCTC
>DATLGW010000322.1:0-7180 GCA_035540315.1 Burkholderiaceae bacterium
GCTCGCGCAGGCTGCAGCGGCCGCCGGCCGGCCGGTCGTGTCGGCGT
This sequence comes from Burkholderiaceae bacterium, assembly GCA_035540315.1. Classification (GTDB taxonomy): domain Bacteria; phylum Pseudomonadota; class Gammaproteobacteria; order Burkholderiales; family Burkholderiaceae_E; genus DATLGW01. The sequence goes on from DATLGW010000322.1 coordinate 48, forward strand.
TCGTTCGCTCGCCGACGTTCGGCGGCGGCTCGTGGCTTGCGCACGCGAGCCTGCTGTCGGGGATCGACATCGACGGCGCAGCGCGCTACGAGCAGTTGCTGACGACGCAGCGGCCGACGCTGGCGCGGTTATTCGCGCAGCACGGCTGGCGCAGCATTGCGCTGATGCCGGGGCTGCGAGCGCCATGGCCCGAGGGCCGCTTCTACGGGTTCGACGCGATCCTCGATGCGAACGCGCTCGATTACCGGGGCCCGGTGTTCGGTTTCTGGCGGATTCCCGATCAGTTCGTGCTGGCACAGCTCGATGCCCTGGAACGCGACCATGAGCCGCGCCCGCCGCTGTTCGTGTTCTTTCCGACGATCAGCAGCCACCTGCCGTTTCGGCCGGTGCCTCCGTACCAGCCCGATGCGTCTCGCCTGCTGTCGGCGCAGCCGTTCGAGCCGCAGGCGCTTGCGCATTCGCTGGCGCAGCCGCCCGATTGGCTCGACCTGCGGCCCGCGTTCGTCGAGTCGATCGACTACGCGCTGCAATGGCTGGCGGGCGATCTGCAGCGCGCGCGCGGGCGGCCGCAGGTCGCGATCGTGCTCGGCGATCACCAGCCGGTTGCCGGCGTCAGCGGCCGCAACGCATCGTGGGACGTGCCGGTGCACGTGTTCAGCGACCTGCCCGCAGTGCTCGATGCGCTGCGCGCGCAAGGCTTCGCCGACGGGATCGATCCGCCGCGGCCGGCGATCGCCGCGATGCACGAGCTGACCGCGATGCTGTTGCGCGCGTTCGCCGCGCCCGCAACGCGCGGCGGCGCCATCGGCAGCGCGCCCGGCGAACAGACCGAGTCAGCCCGTCGCGCGCACCGCATAGACGTCGCCGGACCCGGCGTCGGCCGACAGCCCGGCGAGCACCTGCCGCATCTCGCCGGCGCCGAGCCAGCGGTCGCTGGCAAGGCGTTGCGATTCTCCGACTGACCAGTTGTAGCGGTATTCGGCGAGCGCGCCGAGCCGCTGCACGCACGCGATCGCGATCTCGCGCGTGACCGGCAGGTATTCGAACGACAACGCGCGCAGCGGTCGCGACAGGCCTTCGAGCACCGCGAGCTCCATCCCTTCGACGTCGACCTTCGTGAACGCCGGCTCGCCATGCGCGGCAATCAACGAATCCAGCATCGCGATCTCGACCGACGGCCCCAGCGTCCATTCGACGCCGGCGAACGACTCGGCCGTCTGCACCCGTTCGATCCACTGCGGCGACAGCGTCGTCACGGTCGGCGTGCGCAGCGACAACTGCAGCCGTTCGCGCCCGGGCGCCGCGCCCAATGCGCAGGCCAGCACCGTGACGTTCGGATCGGATCCGAACAGCCGGTTCAGGATCCGCACGAAGTCGGGCTGCGGCTCGACCGCGACCACGCGCGCGCCCAGCGCGCGCCAGCACGCGACCCGGTTGCCGACGTGCGCGCCGATGTCGAAGCACAGGTCGCCGGGCGACACGAACTGGCGGTACAGTCGGCGCATCCGCCGCGCCCGCAGCGGCACGCCGTAGTACAGCGCGAACGAGCGGGCGATGCCCAGCGTGCGCTGCAGGGCCGCGAACATTTCCGATCGCCGCACGAGCGCTCGCCGGCAGCGCGCCGTCAGGCCAGCGTGTACGCGGTCTTCACGGTCGTGTAGAACTCGGCCGCGTAACGGCCCTGCTCGCGCGGCCCGTAGCTCGAGCCCTTGCGGCCGCCGAACGGCACGTGATAATCGACGCCCGCCGTGGGCAGGTTCACCATCACCATGCCGGCCTGCGCATGGCGCCGGAAATGCGTCGCGTGCTTCAGCGACGTCGTGCAGATGCCCGCCGACAAGCCGAACTCGGTGTCGTTCGCGAGCGCGAGCGCCTCGTCGTAGTCGCGCGCCCGGATCACCGCCGCCACCGGGCCGAAGATCTCCTCCCGGCAGATCCGCATCGACGGCGCGCAGTCGGCGAACACCGCCGGCGTGAAATAGAAGCCCTGCGTGTTGCGCGCGATCCGCTCGCCGCCGCACACCAGCCGCGCGCCCTCGCTGCGGCCGAGCTCGACATAACGCTGGTCCTGCTCGAGCTGGCGCTCGTCGACGACCGGTCCGACCTGAGTGCGCGGATCGCGGGCGTCGCCGACGACCAGCGCCTGCGCGCGCTCGGCGAGCCGTTGCACGAACGCGTCGTGGATCCCGGCGGTCGCGATGATGCGGCTCGATGCAGTGCAGCGCTGGCCGGTCGAATAGAACGATCCCTGCACCGCGACCTCGACCGCCTGCTCGAGGTCTGCGTCGTCGAGCACGACCAGCGGGTTCTTCCCGCCCATCTCGAGCTGGAACTTCGCGCCGCGGCGCACTGCGGCCTGCGCGACCTGCCTGCCGGTGGCCACCGAACCGGTGAAGCTGATCGCGTCGACGTCCGCATGATCGAGAACCGCCTGCCCGATCGCAGATCCCGGGCCCATCACCAGGTTGAACACGCCCGCCGGCAGTCCGGCGCGGCTGATGATCTCCGCCAGCGCCCAAGCCGACCCGGGCACCAGCGCCGCGGGCTTGAACACGACGCAGTTGCCGTACGCGAGCGCCGGTGCGATCTTCCACGACGGAATCGCGATCGGAAAGTTCCACGGCGAGATCAGCCCGACGACGCCGACCGGTTCGCGCGTGATCTCGATCGTCACGCCGGCCCGCACCGACGGCACGATCTCGCCGCCGCAGCGAACCGCCTCTCCGGCGAAGAACTTGAAGATCTGGCCCGCGCGCGCGACCTCGCCGATTCCCTCGGGCAGCGTCTTGCCCTCCTCGCGTGCGAGCAGGTCGCCGAGCTCGGCGCGCCGCGCGAGGATCTCGGTGCCGATCGCGTCGAGCGCATCGAAGCGCTGCTGCGGCGTCGACACCGACCAGCGGGAGAACGCTTCGCGCGCGGCAGCGACCGCACGATCGACCAGCGCCGCATCGGCCGATGCATAGTGATCGATGACGTCGGACGTGTCCGACGGATTCACGTTCGGGACAGAGCGCTCGCCGGCGATCCATTCGCCGGCGACGAAATTGTTTCGCACGTCGAGCTCCTTCTCGGCAACCGTGGTCGCCGAGATGGTAGCGCGCAGCGTGCTACTTCGATAGCGACGGCTGCGCCGGCGTGCGCAGCGATCCCGACTCCTCGGTCGCCGGCCAGCCGAGCGTGCGGGCGACGCTGGCGCTGCGCTCGAGCAGCAGGCGGTTCGTCGCTTCGATCCGGGCCGACATCGCAGCCGCCGCACCCGCATCGTGGCCGTGAACGATCCGCGGCGTGATCATCACGACCGTCTCGCGGCTCGAACCGGTCTGCTCGGTGTTCGAGAACGCCAGCCCGATCCCCGGCAGATCCGACAGCAGCGGCACGCCGTTGCGGCGCAGGCTCGCGCTGTGCTGGATCAACCCTCCGATCAGGATCGACTGCCCGTCCTCGGCGACCAGCGTGGTCGTGACTTCGGTCGAGCGTTTCGACGGAATTCCCAGCGAAACCGAGCCGGAGCTGACCTCCGGGTGGATCCGCATCAGGATCCGGCCTTGCTCGTCGACCGACGGCGTCACGCGCAGGATCACCCCGGTCTCCAGGAACTGGATGCTCTCGGTCGTGACGTTCGCGATCGTGGTCGTCACGCGATAGCCGATGTTGTCGCCGATCTTCGTCTGCGCTTCCTGGTGCTCGAGCGCGAGCAGCTTCGGCGTCGACAGCGTGTGCACGCGGCCCTTCTCGCTCAACGCGCTGAGGAACAGCTCGATGTTGCGGTTGACCAGGTTGAAGAAGAAGCCGGTCGTCGGCGCACCGGCGCTGCCGCGCGCGAATCCGGTGGTGCCGATCCGCGCAGTGCCGCCGTTGGCGCTGAACACGCGGCTCCAGTCGATGCCGAACGACTCGCCGCTCTCGAGCGCGATCTCCAGGATCTTGGCCTCGATCAGGATCTGCCGCGGCTGCACGTCGATCTCGCGCAGCAGCCGCTCGATGCGGTCCATGAACTCCGGCGTGTCCTCGACGACCAGCATCTTGCGCTCGGGCAGCGGCGTGATCTTGCCGTAGCGCGACAGGTGCTTGGTCAGGATCGTCGCGACCTGCTTGGGCTCCGAGTACTGGACCTTGAACGAGCGCACCTGCGTATTGCCGGCGGCCGTATCGAGCCCGGCGTCCTTGCGGTCGACGATCATGTAGCCGCCGTGGCGGCGTTCGACCGCATAGCCGGCGGCTTCGGCCAGGCTGACGATCGCCTGCTCGATCGTCACGTCGTACAGGTTCACCGACACGGTGCCGTTGACGCCCTTCGACAGCATGATGTTCACGCGGTGCAGCCGCGACAGCATCTCGAACACTTCCTGCACCGACACGTCGCGCAGCGCGAGCGAGATCGGGGCATCGGGCCGCGGCGCCGGCACGGCCGGGGACCAGGTGGCCGCTGGCGGCGGCACGACCGCGCGCGGCGCAGCGGACGATTGCGCAACCGCCGGGGCGGCCGCGGGCGCGGCGGCCGCCGGCGAGCCCGGCGCAGCGACTGCGGCCGTCTGCGGCGGCGGCGCCTCGTCCGCCGCATCGCCGGCGAGCGGAACCGCGCAGGCAGCGCCGGTCGCGATCATTGCCAGCGCCGACGCGATGACGATCGGCATCTTTCTCATTGCGGTCTCCGTGCGGGATCGCCCGCGGCGCCGTGGTCGATGCTGACGACGTGCGTGCGGCCGTCGCGGACCAGAACGGCCTCGCGCTCGCGCACCTCGACCAGCCGCCAGCCGTCGACCGTGGCGCCGATCTCCGCGACGGTGCCGTCGAGGTTCGCGAGCGACCGAGGCCCGGCCAGCACGACGGCGCGCAGCTTCGGCGGCAACGGCGGCGGCGCCGGTTCGACCGGCGCGGGCGGCGCCGCAACGGTGTCCGGAGTCGTCGCGATCACCGAAGGCGAATGCGACTGCGGCGGCACGAACGGATCGCGCAAGCGCTTGAGCAGCGGCCCCAGCCGCTCGAGCATCGCCCCCGCCGAATCGGGTCCCGGCGGCGCTGCGGCGAGCGCGTGCGCGCCGTGCAACTGCCACACCAGCGCACCGGCGACGACGAGCCGAAGCGGTCGCAGCGTCATCGCCGCACTCCCGCATTCGCCTGCGCTGCGCCGGCGGCGCCGGGCGCAGCGGGCGTCCAGTAGGCGGCGAGCTTCACGTTCAAAGCCAGCGCGTCCGCGCGGGCTCCGGGCCGCAGTTCGGCCGCGACGATCGCGAGATTGCCGATGCCGCGCTCGAGCGCAACCAGCCAGTCGACCAGCGCACCGTAGCCGCCACGCGCTTCGACGTCAATCCGGACCTCGTCGAACTTAGCGACCCGGTTCGTTCCGGCCGGCCGCACCGACGTCAGCGCGACGTCGTGCCGCTGCGCCAGCCGGTCGATGTCGGCGACCAGCCGCACGACGATCGGCTCGGCCGCATCCGGCGGCAACGCCGCGCCCGCGGCCTGCTGCAGCGTCGCGATCTCCTGCTCGAGCGCCGCCGCCTGCTGCGGCAGCTCGCGCGCGAGCGCCACGGCCTGCTGCAGCGCGACCGCGTCGCTTTTGACGCGCACCTGCTGCGCCAGCGGCTGCCGCAGCGCGAGCAGCCATGCCTGCACCGCGACCAGCGCCAGCAGCCCGGCGAGCGCCAGCGCCAGCAGCCGTGGGTCGAACCGCGCCAGCCGCGACTCGGCCCGCGCCCATGCGCCGCGGAGCGCATCGATTCGCTGCGGGTCGATGATCGGCTTCATGGCAACGCGCCCAGCGCGGCGACCGCGGAGAACTCGACGGCGATGCCGCCCGGTCCGCTGCGGGTGGCCGTGCTCAACAGCCGGATCTCGTCGAACGCGCGAACCGATCCGAGCCGCCCCAGGAACTCCGTCAGCGCCGCATGATCGGTCGCGTGCCCCGACAGCTCGACCGATTGCCGCACCTTGGCGATTGCCGCCGTGCCGGCATCGGACGGGACGGCGCGCTGCGCCTTCGCATCCGGCAGTTCGAGCTGGCGCGCCAGCTTGAGGCTGTTCAGCCACACGCGCTCGTCGAGCGCTTCGTCGATTGCCACCGCAACGCTGGCGGCGACGTCGCGGCCCTTCAGCATCGCCAGCAGCCTGAGTTGCTCGCTCGCCTCGTCGCGATCGGCGCGCAGCCGCTCGATCCGCGCCCGCTCGCTGGCGATCTGCGACTGCAGCTGGCGCAGCTGGACGCTGGCCGGCAGCACGGCGTCGATCCGATGCGCCACCGCGATCCGGGCCGCAGCGACCGCGAGCAGCAGACCCGCGACCGCCAGAGCGAACAGCCGCAACTGCCGGCGCAGCCGCCGCGTCTGCCGGAAGCTGTCGGGAATCAGGTCAATCATCGTCGTCCGTCCTGCGCAGCGCCATGCCGGCCGCGAGCGCCATGCCGCCGTCGTCGTCCGATACCGGCAACGCCGCAATGCTCATCGAATCGCCGAATGCGGCGAGCGGCTGCAGCACGTCGACCGGAACCGCGAGCGTGCGGCGCAGGAACTGCGCGCAGTTCGCATGCCGGGCCAGCGACCCGCGCACCAGGACCCGCTGCACCGACTGGCCGCGCGTCTTCGATGCGACGTAGATCAGCGTCTTGTCGATCTCGCCGGCCAGAGCGGTCCACAGCGGGTGCAGAATCTCCGCGACCGTGTGCGCCACTTCGGCGGCATCGACGCCGATCGCCTGGCCCTGCGCATTCGGGTCGCCGTACAGCAGCGCGCCCGCGACGTCGTCGTCCAGGTTCAACGACTCGCGCAGCTGGGCGAGCAGCGCGCGTTCGCCGAATTCGATCTGGCGGTCCAGCATCAGCCGCTTGCCCCACAGCACCGTCAGATACGAACGGTCGCGACCGAAGTTGATCAGCAGCACGTTCGGATGCGACGGCCCGCTCATCGCGCCCACCAGACGGGCCAGCGCCGCGGGCCGGATGTCGATCGCGATCGGCTCGAGTCCGGCTTTCTCGAGCAGATGCAGGTGCGAGAGCACGCGCTCGCGCGGCGCGACCGCCGCCAGTGCGCTGCGTTCGGTCGCATCCGATCCGTCGTGCCGGATCGGCAGATAGTCGACCACCGCATCGTCGAGTTGCGCGCCCAGCCGCTCGCGCAGCTCCCTGACGATCAGCGCCG
>DATLGW010000323.1:0-6721 GCA_035540315.1 Burkholderiaceae bacterium
ACCTTGGGCGGCGTTGCGATCGAACGCTTCATTCGTCGTCTCCCGGTCCGGAACGGCAGTCAATTCTGCGGGACGGCGGCGGGCTGCAGCAAGCAACGCGCGGCCGGGGGATCACACTTTAACCGCCATGTGAAGCGCCGATCAAATAGCCGCGCGCGGCACGCGACAAAAAAAGGGGCCGGCGGCCCCTTCGAAGCGTCGGCGCAACCGGGCTACGCCGGCAGCACCTCGATCTGCTCCTCGCCCTCGCCGGTCGCCGGCGGTGGCAGCGACTCGGCGAACGACAGCTGAACCTGCTCCGCGTCGTCCAGGTCGACCGTCACCCGGCCGCCGCCGACCAGCTTGCCGAACAGCAGCTCGTCGGCCAGCGCCTTGCGGATCGTGTCCTGGATCAGCCGCTGCATCGGGCGGGCCCCCATCGACGGGTCGAAGCCCTTCTTCGCCAGGTGCCGGCGCAGCTTGTCGGTGAAGATCGCCTCGACCTTCTTCTCGTGCAGCTGCTCTTCGAGCTGCATCAGGAACTTGTCGACGACCCGCAGGATGATCTCCTCGTCGAGCGACTTGAACGAGATGATCGAGTCGAGCCGGTTGCGGAACTCAGGCGTGAACATCCGCTTGATCTCGACCAGCTCGTCGCCCGCCTGCTTGCTGTCGGAGAAACCGATCGAGCGCTTCTGCAGCTCCTGCGCGCCGGCGTTCGTCGTCATGATGATGATCACGTTGCGGAAGTCCGCCTTGCGACCGTTGTTGTCGGTCAGCGTGCCGTGATCCATCACCTGCAGCAGGATGTTGAAGATGTCCGGGTGCGCCTTCTCGATCTCGTCCATCAGCAGCACCGCGTGCGGTTTCTTGCTGATCGCTTCGGTCAGCAAACCGCCCTGGTCGAAGCCGACGTAACCCGGAGGCGCGCCGATAAGCCGCGACACCGCATGCCGCTCCATGTACTCGGACATGTCGAAGCGGATCAGCTCGATGCCCATGATGAACGCGAGCTGCCGCGCGACCTCGGTCTTGCCCACCCCGGTGGGCCCCGAGAACAGGAACGACCCGATCGGCTTGTCCGGCTTGCCCAGGCCCGAGCGCGCCATCTTGATCGCCGCCGCGAGCGCCTCGATCGCGGTGTCCTGGCCGAACACGACGTTCTTCAGGTCGCGGTCGAGGAACTGCAGCTTCGAGCGGTCGTCCGACGACACCGACGTCGGCGGGATCCGCGCGATCTTCGCGACGATGTCCTCGATCTCGCCCTTGCCGACGACCTTCTTCTGCTTAGATTTCGGCAGGATCCGCTGCGCGGCCCCGGCCTCGTCGATCACGTCGATCGCCTTGTCCGGCAGGTGCCGGTCGTTGATGTACTTGGCCGACAGCTCGGCGGCCGCCGACAGCGCCGACGCAGAGTACTTGATGCCGTGATGCTCCTCGAAACGCGTCTTCAGCCCGCGCAGGATCTGCACCGTCTGCTCGACGGTCGGCTCGACCACGTCGATCTTCTGGAACCGACGCGACAGCGCGTGATCCTTCTCGAAAATGCCGCGATATTCGTTGAACGTCGTCGCGCCGATGCATTTCAGCTGCCCCGACGACAGCGCCGGCTTCAGCAGGTTCGACGCGTCCAGCGTGCCCCCCGAGGCCGAACCCGCCCCGATCAGCGTGTGGATCTCGTCGATGAACATGATCGCGTTCGGGTTCGACTTCAGCTGCTTGAGCACCGCTTTCAGCCGCTGCTCGAAATCGCCGCGGTACTTGGTCCCGGCCAGCAGCGCGCCCATGTCGAGCGCGTAAACCGTCGACTCGCCCAGCACTTCGGGCACGTCGCCCTGCGTGATCCGCCAGGCCAAGCCCTCGGCGATCGCGGTCTTGCCCACGCCGGCCTCGCCGACCAGCAGCGGGTTGTTCTTGCGGCGCCGGCACAGCACCTGGATCACCCGCTCGACCTCGGCCTCGCGCCCGATCAGCGGGTCGATCCGGCCCTCGCGGGCTGCCGCATTCAGGTTCGTCGTGAACTGCTCGAGCGCCCCCTGCTGGCCGCCGCCTTGCTCCTGCTCGGCCTCCTGGGTTTCCTCCTTGGCCGCTTCCTTCGGCTGCGGCGTCTTCGTGATGCCGTGCGAGATGAAGTTCACGACGTCCAGCCGCGTGATTCCCTGCTGGTGCAGGTAATAGACGGCGTGCGAGTCCTTTTCGCCGAAGATCGCCACCAGCACGTTCGCACCGGTCACTTCCTTCTTGCCGTTGGAGGTGGACTGCACGTGCATGATCGCGCGCTGGATCACGCGCTGGAACCCCAGCGTGGGCTGGGTGTCGATTTCCTCGTTGCCGGGGACGACGGGAGTGTTCTCCCGAATGAAGTTCGTCAGGTTCTTGCGCAGCTCGTCGATGTTCGCAGCACACGCCCGCAGCACCTCGGCGGCCGACGGATTGTCCAGCAGCGCGAGCAACAGGTGCTCGACCGTGATGAACTCGTGCCGCTGCTGGCGCGCCTCGACGAACGCCATGTGCAAACTGACTTCCAACTCCTGGGCGATCATGCTTCCTCCATCACGCACTGCAACGGATGCTGGTGCTGGCGTGAGTAGCCACTAACCTGTTCCACCTTACTTGCCGCGATGTCACGAGGAAACACGCCGCAGACCCCGCGCCCTTCCCGGTGCACCTTCAACATTACCTGGGTCGCCTTCTCGCGTCCCATCCCGAAGAATTTCTGTAACACGCTGACGACAAACTCCATCGGGGTGTAGTCGTCGTTGAGCAGCAGCACCTGATACATCGGCGGCGGCTTGGTCCGCGCCTCCTTCTTCTCCAGGATCGTGCTCGGGTCGTGCTGCGTTGCCATAGCAAGCTCAATTCTATCGAGTCGCGTACCTCCTGCAATAACGCGCCAGTAGCTTTTTATTGGGACTGTGAGCGCGATCACAACCCGTCGGGATGGTGCCGCAATGCAGCAGCGGCGTCCGTGACCACTGTCGCATTGCTGTCGGCTCCGATCTTGACGAACGTGTCAACTTGCCCAAGAATCCGCACCAGTTCTGGGGTTAAGTCCCCCGGGCGCCGACCCCTGAGGCAGCAACAACAAATTCCGGGACCGGCGAACAGGCACTTTGCCGGCGGAACGTTCCTCTAAATGAATGACCGTTTCAGGGATGGCAGGTATGGCTACGGGTACTGTGAAGTGGTTCAACGACGCCAAGGGCTACGGCTTCATCACGCCCGATGACGGAGGCGAGGATCTGTTCGCCCATTTCAGCTCGATCCAGATGAACGGATTCAAGTCGCTGAAGGAAGGGCAGAAGGTCCAGTTCGAAGTGGTCCAGGGGCCGAAGGGGAAGCAGGCTTCCAACATCCAGGCGGCCGGCGCCTAGCCGGTCGCAGGCTGCACCGAACCGAATCGATCAGCCGGGGCTTGTCCCCGGCTTTTTTTCGGCTGCCGTGCCGCGCCACGGCTCGACGCGCAAGCCATCGCCCGCGGCGCAGCGGCGGCCGCGCCACGGCCCGCGCGACCGGCGACGCCGGCGCGCTCACATCTGCTCGATCATCACCTGGCCGAACCCCGAGCACGACACCTGGGTCGCCCCCGACATCAGCCGCGCAAAGTCGTAAGTGACCTTCTTCGACTGGATCGCCTTCTCCATCGACGAGATGATCAGGTCGGCAGCCTCGCGCCAGCCCATGTGCCTCAGCATCATCTCGGCCGACAGGATCTCGGAACCCGGGTTCACGTAGTCCTTGCCCGCGTATTTCGGAGCGGTGCCGTGGGTCGCCTCGAACATCGCGACCGTGTCGGACATGTTCGCTCCCGGCGCGATGCCGATGCCTCCGACCTGCGCGGCCAGCGCATCGGACACGTAGTCGCCGTTGAGGTTCAGCGTCGCGATCACGTCGTACTCGGCCGGACGCAGCAGGATCTGCTGCAGGAACGCGTCGGCGATCGCGTCCTTGACGACGATCTCGCGGCCGGTCTTCGGATTGCGGAAGCTGCACCACGGGCCGCCGTCGATCGGCTGCGCGCCGAACTCGCGCTGCGCCAGCGCATAGCCCCAGTCGCGGAAAGCGCCCTCGGTGAACTTCATGATGTTGCCCTTGTGCACCAGCGTGACCGAACGCCGGTCGTTGTCGACCGCGTACTGGATCGCGCGGCGCACCAGCCGTTCGGTGCCTTCGATCGAGACCGGCTTCACGCCGATTCCCGACGTCTCCGGGAAACGGATCTTCTTCACGCCCATTTCGTTGCGCAGGAACGCGATCAGCTTCTTGGCGCCCTCGGATTGCGCCTCCCACTCGATGCCGGCGTAGATGTCCTCCGAGTTCTCGCGGAAGATCACCATGTTAACTTTCTCGGGCTCGCGCACCGGCGTGGGCACGCCCTTGAAGTACTGGATCGGACGCAGGCACACGTACAGGTCGAGCTGCTGGCGCAGCGCCACGTTCAGCGAACGGATCCCGCCGCCGACCGGCGTGGTCAGCGGCCCCTTGATCGAAACCACGTAATCCTTGACCGCCTGCAGCGTCTCGTCCGGCAGCCACACGTCGGGGCCGTAGACGCGGGTCGACTTCTCGCCGGCGTAGATCTCCATCCACTCGATCTTGCGCTTGCCGCCGTAGGCCTTCTGGACCGCGGCGTCCACGACCCGGATCATCACCGGCGTGATGTCGACCCCGGTGCCGTCGCCTTCGATGTACGGGATGATCGGCCGATCGGGCACGTTCAGCGACAGGTCCTTGTTGACGGTGATCTTCTGGCCGGCGGCCGGGACCTTGATGTGCTGGAACATGGGGGCGGACTCCAATGGCGGTCGTGACGAAGGAAAACGAAAATTATGCCATCCTCGCGACAACGCCCACGAAAGCCGTGCCGATGCCTGCCCCAGTTGCCCTCCCCGCGCGCGCCGGACGCGTGCGCCGACTCTGCCGGACGCTGTCGCGGCGCGCGGCTGCGGTCGCGGTCGCCGCGGCGTCGCTCGCCGCGCTCGCCGCGTCGGCTGCCGCGCAGCCGAACCCGCGGCTGCCGCAGGTGACGATCCAGGCGGGGATCCACCTGATCCGGGCCGAGGTCGCCGACACGCCGGCAACGCGAGCGATCGGGCTGATGCTGCGCGAGCGGCTCGGGCCGAACGAAGGCATGCTGTTCGTGTTCCAGCACAAGGCGCCGCAGTGCTTCTGGATGAAGAACACGCTGATCCCGCTGTCGATCGCATTCATCGACGACGACGGGCGCATCGCGAACATCGCCGACATGCAGCCGCACAGCGAGGACAGCCACTGCTCGGCGAAGCCGGTGCGCTTCGCGCTGGAGATGGATCAGGGGTGGTTCGCCCGCCGCGGCATCGCGGCGGGCAATCAGCTCAGCAGCGCCGGGCTGTTCCCGGCAGCTTCGACGAAATAGAGACGTCTGCGCGACGCGGGACGTCGGCGCTCAGCGCAGGTTGTTCGCGGCGAAATCCCAGTTGACGACGTTCCAGAACGCCGCGATGAAGTCCACGCGCTTGTTCCGGTAATCGATGTAGTACGCGTGTTCCCAGACGTCCAGCGTCAGCAGCGGCTTGTCGCTGCTGGTCAGCGGCGTGCCGGCGTTGCTGGTGTTGACGATGTCGACGCTGCCGTCGCCCTTGCGCACCAGCCAGGTCCAGCCCGAGCCGAAATTGCCGGCCGCCGACTTGCCGAACGCTTCCTTGAACGATGCGACCGAGCCCCACTTCTTGTTGATCGCGTCGGCCAGCGCCCCGCTCGGCTCGCCGCCGCCGTCGGGCTTCATGCAGTTCCAGAAGAACGTGTGGTTCCACACCTGCGCGGCGTTGTTGAACACGCCGCCCGAGGACTTGCGAACGATGTCCTCCAGCGACATGTTCTCGAACTCGGTGCCCTTGATCAGGTTGTTCAGGTTCGTTACGTACGTCTGATGATGCTTGTCGTGGTGGAACTCGAGCGTCTCCTTCGAGATGTGCGGCGCCAGCGCATCATGCGGATACGGCAGAGGCGGGAGTTTGTGTTCCATCGCGCGGTTCCTCTTCGTGTGGTCGGTCCGGAAACAGCGATTCTAGGCCAGCGGCGAAGCGCCGCTCAATGGCGCCCCTGCCGAAGAGGCGGAATCGGAATCGGCGGCGATCGTTTCGACTCGCGCATCGAAGCCGCCGCGGGCAACGCGCACCGCGACCGCCTGCCCCGGTGCCAGCGCGCCGGCACTGCGCACGACGACGCCGCTGCGATCGCTGACGATCGCGTAGCCGCGGTCGAGCACCGCCTGCGGGCTGACCAGCTCGAGCGCCGCAGCGTTCGCCTGCAGCCGGACGCCGGCGGTCTCGAGCCGCCGCTGCAAGGCCTGCGCGAGCGAGCGCGACAGCGCCTGCACGCGCTGCGCGTGCTGCACGAGCGCCGGCGGCCGCAGCCGCCGTGCGAGCAGCGCGGCGCGACCGCAGCGCCGCTGCAAAACCAGCGCATGGCTGCCCGCCAGCCTTCGCGCCAGGTGCTCGAGCCGCGCCGCGCGGGCAGCCCATTGCGCCGACGGCGGCCTGAGCAGCCGCACGGCGAGGTCCAGCCGCTGCTCGCGCTGTTGCTGCGCGCGGCGTGCTGCGCGAACCAGCCGCTGCGCCTGGTGGCGCAGCGCCGCGCCGATCGCCGCGCAGTCGGGCGCCGCGGCAGCCGCGGCCGCGGTCGGCGTGGGCGCGCGCAAGTCGGCCGCGAAATCGGCGATCGTGAAGTCGCTTTCGTGTCCGACGCCGCAGACGATCGGAAT
>DATLGW010000324.1:0-3492 GCA_035540315.1 Burkholderiaceae bacterium
ATCGTGCTCTGGGTGGGCGAGGCCGCGGTGCCGGCGATCGTGCCGCCGGTGCCGACGATGACGACGCCGGGCAGCGTCACCGCAGCGAGCGGTTCAGGCTCTCCAGCGCCGCGGAGCCCGGGCACAGATCCTTCTCGGCCAGCCGGTTGAACGGCGTGTCGACCGTGCCCAGGTGCTGGTGCAGGTCCTCCGGGTTCGGCTGCACGTACAGCAGCCCGGTGACGACCTCGCCGGCGGCCGCGCGTTCCTGGATGTAGTTCATCGCGGCGATCCGGTTCGTCGGATCGTAGTCGGTCGCGATCTTGCGCAGCCGCAGCCAGCTGCCGTCGTGCTGCTGCACGTCGACCGCCTCGCCGGCCGGATAGCCGACCGTGATCGGCGCGCGGCTCTCGATGAAGTCGATCCGGTTGACCGCTTCGTTGTGCTCGCGCACGTAGTCGTAGCTCTTGGTCGACCCGGGGTGGTTGTTGAACGCGACGCACGGGCTGACGACGTCGATGAACGCCGCGCCCTTGTGCTCGATCGCCGCCTTGATCAGCGGCACCAGCTGCTGCTTGTCGCCCGAGAAGCTGCGGGCGACGAAGGTCGCGCCCAGCAGCATCGCGAGCGACACCATGTCCACCGGCGCGTCGCTGTTGACGACGCCGCGCTTGGACTTGGACCCGGCGTCGGCGGTCGCCGAGAACTGGCCCTTGGTCAGGCCGTAGACGCCGTTGTTCTCGACGATGTAGACCATGTTCACGCCGCGGCGCATCACGTGCGCGAACTGGCCGATCCCGATCGATGCCGAGTCGCCGTCGCCCGACACGCCCAGGTACAGCAGGTCGCGGTTCGCGAGGTTCGCGCCGGTCAGCACCGACGGCATGCGGCCGTGCACGCTGTTGAAGCCGTGCGAGTTGCCGAGGAAGTAGTCGGGCGTCTTCGACGAGCAGCCGATTCCGGACAGCTTCGCGACCTTGTGCGGCTCGATGTCGAGCTCCCAGCACGCCTGCACGATCGCCGCCGAGATCGAGTCGTGGCCGCAGCCGGCGCATAGCGTCGAGATCGCGCCTTCGTAGTCGCGGCGGGTGTAGCCGACCTTGTTGACCGGCAGCGTCGGATGGTGGAGCTTGGGCTTGGCGATGTAGGTCATGGATCTGTTGCTCTCAGTCGGCGCCGCCGGCCTGCGCGACGCGGCGAATCGGCTTGACGGCGGTGCCGCTGGTCTGCGCGGCGATGCGTCCGATGATGAAGCGCGCGGTGATCGGCGTGCCGTCGTAGTGCAGCACCGGCACCAGCTTGGACGGATCGATCTGCAGCTCGTTGACCAGCATCGAGCGCATCTGCGCGTCTCGGTTCTGCTCGACGACGAACACCGAGTCGTGCTGCTCGATGAACTCGCGGACCGAGTCGGGGAACGGGAACGCGCGCAGCCGCAGCGTGTCCACGTGCACGCCGTGTTCCTCGAGCACCTCGAGCGCCTCGGACATCGCCGGGCTGGTCGAGCCGAAGTAGATCGCGCCGTACGGCGTCTTCTTCGCCGCGCGCCGCACGACCGGCTGCGGAACCAGCGACTTCGCGGTGTCGAACTTCCTGAGCAGCCGCTCCATGTTGTACACGTAGTCGGGCCCGGCCTCCGAATACTTCGCGTACGCGTTGCGCGTCGTGCCGCGCGTGAAGAACGCGCCGCGGGTCGGATGCGTTCCCGGATACGTGCGGTACGGAATCCCGTCGCCGTCGACGTCGAGATAGCGGCCGAAGTCCTTGCCGCTCTCGAGCTCATCGTGCGTCATCACCTTGCCGCGATCGAAGCTGCGCGAGTCGTCCCACTTCAGCGGCGCGCACAGCCGCGTGTTCATGCCGATGTCCAGATCGGTCATCAGGAACACCGGCGTTTGCAGCCGATCGGCGAGGTCGAGCGACGCGGCCGCGAATTCGAAGCACTCGGCGGGGTCCTCGGGCAGCAGCAGCACGTGCTTGGTGTCGCCATGCGACGCGTACGCGCAGGCGATCAGGTCGGCCTGCTGCGTGCGCGTCGGCATTCCGGTCGACGGCCCGCCGCGCTGCACGTCGATGATCGTGACCGGGATCTCGGCGAAATACGCCAGCCCGATGAATTCGGTCATCAGCGACACGCCGGGGCCGGAGGTCGCGGTGAACGCGCGCGCGCCGTTCCAGCCGGCGCCCACGACGATGCCGATCGACGCCAGCTCGTCCTCGGCCTGCACGATCGCGTACTTCGCCCGGCCTGTCTCCTTGTCGGTGCGGTACTTCTGGCACCAGCGGGTGAACGCTTCTGCGACCGACGACGACGGCGTGATCGGATACCACGCGCACACGGTCGCGCCGCCGTACACGCAGCCGAGCGCGGTCGCCGCGTTGCCCTCGATGAAGATGCGGTCGCCGACGTTGTCGCGGCGCTCGACGCGCAGCCCGATCGGATCCAGGCACTGCGTCGCGTAGTCGCGCCCCAGGTGCAGCGCCTTGACGTTCGACGCGAGCAGCCGCTCCTTGCCGCGGTACTGCTCGCCGAACAGCGTCTCGATCTCGGCCGGATCGATGCCCATCAGCGCCGACAGCGCGCCGAGGTACAGGATGTTCTTCATCAGCTGGCGCTCGCGCGCATCGCTGTACGTCGAATTGCAGATCTCGGTCAGCGGCATGCCGACGACGGTCACGTCGTCGCGGAACTTCGACGGCGGCAAAAACTTGCTCGAGTCGTAGAACAGGTAACCGCCGGGCTCGAGTTCCTTCAGGTCCTTGTCCCAGGTCTGCGGGTTCATCGCGACCATCAGGTCGACGCCGCCGCGCCGGCCGAGATAGCCCTTCTCCGACACCCGGACCTCGTACCAGGTCGGCAGCCCCTGGATGTTCGACGGGAAGATGTTGCGCGGGCTGACCGGAACGCCCATCCGCAGGATCGCCTTGGCGAACAGCTCGTTCGCCGACGCCGACCCCGATCCGTTGACGTTCGCGAACTTGACGACGAAATCGTTGACTGCCGCCACCGGCCGCGGGTTCGTTGCCTTCATGCTGCGCTCCGTGCCAGCGCCGGCGCGCGCGACGTCGTCGCGTACGGCCGCAGGTTTCGCTCGCTGCCGGCGTGCGCCATCTCGAGCAGGAATTTCTGCATGTCCCACGCGCCGGTCGGACACCGCTCGGCGCACAGCCCGCAGTGCAGGCAAACGTCCTCGTCCTTGACCATCACGCGCCCGGTCGCCAGGTCGGGCGACACCAGCAGCGGCTGCGTCAGGTTCAGCGCCGGCGCGTTCAGCCGCTTGCGCAGGTCGTCCTCATCGCCGTTGGCGGTGAACGTGATGCAGTCGGTCGGGCAGATGTCGACGCACGCGTCGCACTCGATGCAGCGCTCGGCGGTGAACACCGTCTGCACGTCGCAGTTCAGGCAGCGCTGCGTCTCGCGGTATGCGGTGGCCGGATCGAAGCCGAGCTCGACCTCGACGCGGATGTCGGCGAGCGCGCGCTCGGCCTGCGCCCACGGCACCTTGAAGCGCT
>DATLGW010000325.1:0-2090 GCA_035540315.1 Burkholderiaceae bacterium
CTGGAGCGCGGCGCGTTATGCGCTCGGCCGCATAGTTGCGCATCCACGCGAGCACCGGCTTGCGGCCGAGCGCATAACGCGCCGCGCTCCAGATGCGGTCGCTGCCGGTTACGGTACCCCCGCGCGTATCGAGCGCGAGCACGATCGCCTGCACACGCGCCGAGTCGGCGAGCGCGCGGATCCGCGGCGCGAGCTCGCTCGCCACGGCAAATCGCTGCCGCGGACCCGACACCGGCCGATCGACGATCGCGCCGCTGATCGCCACGAACGCGATCACCGGCTCGGGCTTCAGCGCGAGCGGGCGCGGCGCCAGCAGCGCGGCCGCCTCGAGCGGCAACAGCCGGCGGGTCGCGGGCAGCGGCCGCGCGCCCTTGTCCGGCACACGCCGCTGCGGCGCCGGCGGCGCTTCCGGTGCGGGGCTTTCGCCGCCGGCCTCGTCGGACTGCACGCCCGCCAGCGCTTGCTCGGCTTCCTCGGCATGCTCGGCCGCATCGAGCAGGCCGGAATCGAGCGCCTGCTGCAACGTCAGCGGTCCGCGGTCGAGCAGATCGCGCGCGCGCTGCGCCTGCCAGCCGGGCCGCGCCAGCGTCTGCGCGAGCGCCTCGAACAACGCGTCGACCAGCGCCTGCAGCGATTCGCGCAGCGGCTCGCTGGGCCCGCTGCGCGCCAGCGGCTCGGCCGCGCCCTTGTACTCGCGCCGCTGCACGCTCTGCACCCGAACGCCGTGTCGCTCGAGCAGCTCGCCGGCGAACGGAATCTCGAGTCCGATGCCGCCGACCATCACCATGCTGCCGGGACTCGTCGACAGGCGGTCGGCCGCTGCGGCCGCGGCGAGGTTGCGCGTCTCGGGCTGCTGCACGTGGACGTGCACCCGCTTGCCCGACTGCCGCACCGCATCGAGCAGCGCCCGCAACTCGGCGCCATCGACCAGCGACGCCGGCGTCGCATCGAGCTCGACGTGCAGCCCCGTGACGCGCGGATGGCGCGCGAGCGCATCGAGCCGCGCTGACAGATCCTCGATCGTTCGCCGGCGCGAGAACGGCATCGAGCGCGCCTGACCGCCGATGATCGGCAGCTGCGCAAGCCGCAGCTTCAGTGCCCGCGGACGGCGGAACGCCGCCGCGCTGCGGATCCGCCACGCGAGCCACAGCCACGGGAACACGAGCACGTTGTACAGCAGCCGCAGCGCGCCCGCGATCACGATGCCGCTCCGCTGCGCGCGGCCGGCCGCGGCATCGTCGAGGCCGGCGTCGCCGTGCGGTCGGCGTCAGTCGGCAACGATCTTGCGCTCCCGAATGATCGCGCCGAAGCGCTGCGAGTCCTGCTGCATCTTCGCCTGGAACTGCGCGGGCGTCATCGGCGCGATCTCGCCGCCGAGCGCCGCGACCCGCTCGCGCAGCTCCTGCGTCTGCAGGATCCGATTGATCTCCGTGTTCAGCCGCGCGACGACCTCGTTCGGCGTGCCGGCGGGCGCATAGAAGCCGAAGATCGTATCGGCATCGAAACCCTTCAGCCCCGCCTCGTCGAGCGTCGGCACGTCCGGGAACATCGGCGAGCGCTTCGGGCTGCCCACCGCCAGCAGCCGCAGCTTGCCCGCCTTCACGTGCTGCAAGCCGATGCCGGGATCGAACTTGAAATCGATCTGTCCGGCCAGCAGATCGGTCAGCGCCGGCGCCGCGCCGCGATACGGCACGTGAACGGCGAACACGTTGAGCTGGCTCTTGAACATCTCGCCGGCCAGATGCGGCGAGCTGCCGACGCCGGGCGAACCGAACGTCAGCCGCCCCGGGTTGGCCCTGAGATAGGAAACGAACTGCTGCAGGTCGTTGACCGGCAGATCGGGGCGGACCACCAGGAAGACCAGCACGCGCGCCGCGGCGGCGACTGGCACCAGATCCTTCATCGGGTCGAACGGCATCTGCCGATAGATGTGCGGATTGACCGACACCATGCCGCCGGAGCTCATCAGCAGCGTGTAGCCGTCCGGCGCCGAACGCGCGACGGCCTGACCGCCGATGTTGCCGCCGGCGCCCGCGCGGTTCTCGACGACCACCGTCTGGCCCAGCGCCTCGCCCAGCGGCTTGGCTACC
>DATLGW010000326.1:0-1824 GCA_035540315.1 Burkholderiaceae bacterium
GCGGTTCGAGGAGATCGCCGGCGTGGTCCCCGTGACGGTGCGCTGGGAAGACGGCGGCAGCCGCTACTGCGAGCTCACGGCGCCGCAATCGCTGGAGCTCGGCCCGGAGATCACCCAAGAAGCCGACCTCGCCGATCTGGCATGGTCGCTGTGCCTCGAAGACACCGATCTGGTGACGGCGGTGCATCACCCGCGCGTCGCTTCGGTCGGGTTGCCGTTCCTGTGCGTGGAGGTCGGCAACCGTGCGGCGCTGGCCCGGGCATGGCTGCGCAAGGAGCGCTGGGACGAAATCTCCGGCCGCGTGGGCTGCGGCTCGGTGCACGTGTACACGCGCGATGGCGGCGGGCCGCAATACGCGGCGCGCTGCCGGATGTTCATGGGGACCGGGACCGTCCGCGAGGACCCGGCCACCGGCAGCGCGAACTGCGCGCTCGCGGGACTGCTGGCAACCTGCGAGCCGCAGGCGAGCGGCACGTTCGCCTATCGCATCACGCAGGGGGTCGAGATGAACCGGCCGAGCGAGCTGTTCGCATCGGTCGACAAGCTCGACGGTGCCGTGGCCTCGGTGCGCATCGGCGGCCATTGCGTGAACGTCGCCGAGGGGCAGATCCTCGTCGACTGAGACCGAAGGCAGCCGTTGCCGCTCGCGCGCCGTGTCGCATTGCCGGCGCCAAGCGCGGCGATGTTAGCATCGCGCCTCGCTGAATCGTTAGGAGAGTGCGGATGAGCCAGCCAATCGATCGCCACGTTCTCGAGCGCTGGATCGAAGGTTCTCCGTTCATCCGATTTCTTGGGCTGCAGATCGAGAGCGTCGATGCAACGAAAGGCGAGGTCGCGATGCGCATGCCGATGCGCGCCGAGCTCGAGCGAGGCGGCGGCATTGCCGGCCAGTTCCATGGCGGACCGGTCGCCGCGCTGATCGACACCGTCGGCGACTTCGCCATTGCCGTACTGGTCGGCGGCGGCGTACCGACGATCAACTTCCGGGTCGATTATCTGCGGCCCTCCACCGGCGCCTCGCTGCTTGCGAAAGCGGTCGTGCGCCGCGCCGGCCGCACTGTCGGCGTGGTCGACATCGACGTGCTCGACGAGCAGGGGCGGCTGACCGCCGTCGGGCGCGGCTGCTACGGGACCCAGATCGGCTGACCGGCCGCTCAGGCCCGCGACGCGCGGCGGCCGATGCGCAACAAACCGCGGTCCACGAAATCTGCGACCTCGCGCTTGTAGTCGTCGAGCTCGTGCCGGTCGAGCGAGAACGGGCGCAGCGCCCGCATGTCCGCGACCGCATCGATCACGTTCGCGATGACGTTCGGGTCCACGCGGCGGAACTCGCCGCGCGCGATACCCTCTTCGATCAGCGACGCAATCCGGTCCATGAAGCCCTGGTAGTGCTGCAGCACGCGGGTGCGCGCCTGCGCCGGCAGGGAACGCAGCTCGCGGTTGAGCACGCCGAGCATTGCACGGTTGCGGTCGCAGGAGGTCACCATCGCATCGATCGTCGCGCGAATCTTGTCGCGGCTGCTGCGCAGCCCGCGGACCGCCTCGCCGATGTCGACCTGCAGCCGATCCATCGCCATCCGGTACACGAGCTCGAGAATTTCGTCCTTGCTGTCGACGTATTGGTACAGCGTCGGCACGTGCATGTCGGCCGCGTCGGCGATCTCGCGGATCGTCGCGTTCGCAAAGCCCTTGCGCGCTATCACGCGGCACGCCGCCGCGGCGATCAGCGCTCGCTTGTGCTCGGCCATCGACGGCGCCGCCCCGGCATCCGCGGTTGCGCCGGACCGCCCGCCGGACGCAGCGCGGCACGATGCCGATTCGGCC
>DATLGW010000327.1:0-2044 GCA_035540315.1 Burkholderiaceae bacterium
ATCCAGGACCAGGTCGAGCTCGCGCTGATGCGCTCGGGCGAGCATGAGGTCGCGCGGGCGTACGTGCTGTATCGCGAGAAGCGCGCGCAGGAGCGCGCCGCGCGCGCCGCGCAGCAGCCGGCCGCGCCGGCGCCGGCGCTGACCGTCAGCGACGGCGAGCTGCGCCGCCCGCTCGATCTGGCGCAGCTGCGCGGGCTGATCGAGTCGGCGTGCGAAGGGCTCGGCGACTCGGTCGAGGTCGACGCGGTGCTGGGCGAGACGCTGAAGAACCTGTACGACGGCGTGCCGCTCGAAGAGGTCTACAAGTCGGCGATCCTGTCGGCGCGCGCTCTGATCGAGCGCGACCCCGCGTACAGCCGCGTGACCGCGCGGCTGCTGCTGCACACCGTGCGCCGCGAGGTGCTCGGCGAGGAAGTGTTCCAGCCGGCGATGGCCGAGCGTTACGCCGAGTACTTCCCGCAGTTCATCCGGCGCGGCGTCGACGCCGAGCTGCTCGATCCGGCGCTGCTGCAGTTCGACCTGGCGCGGCTGGGGGCGGCGCTGGCGGCGCAGCGCGACCTGCAGTTCGACTACCTGGGGCTGCAGACGCTGTACGACCGCTATTTCCTGCACGTCGGCGAGCGCCGGATCGAGCTGCCGCAGGCGTTCTTCATGCGGGTCGCGATGGGGCTGTCGCTGAACGAGATCGACCGCGAGGCCCGCGCGATCGAGTTCTACGAGTTGCTGTCGAAGTTCGACTTCATGAGCTCGACGCCGACGCTGTTCAACTCCGGCACCCAGCGCTCGCAGCTGTCGTCGTGTTACCTGACCACCGTCTCGGACGACCTCGACGGCATCTACGAGGCGATCAAGGAGAACGCGCTGCTCGCGAAATACGCCGGCGGGCTGGGCAACGACTGGACGCCGGTGCGCGCGCTGGGTTCGCACATCAAGGGCACCAACGGCAAGAGCCAGGGGGTCGTGCCGTTCCTGAAGGTGGTCAACGACACCGCGGTCGCAGTCAATCAGTGCTTCGCGCCCGACACGCTGCTGATGACGGCCGACGGTCCGAAGCCGATCCGCGACGTGCGCCCGGGCGACCTCGTGCTCGGCAAGCGCGGCGAATACCGCGAGGTGCGCCGGCAGATGGTCTACAACCAGACCGACCCGATGGTCGAGATCGACGTCAAGCACTCGATCGAGCCGCTGCGGGTGACCGCCGGGCATCCTGTCTGGGCGATTCGCGGCGTGCCGATGGAGCAGAGCATCGCGCGCACGGTCGATTGGCTGGCGCGGGGCAAGGTCGCTGCGCAGTGGGTCGATGCAGGCGAGCTCGCGCGCGGCGACTACGTCGCTCAGGTGATCCCGACCGAGGTCGTGCCGGTCGCCGGGCTGACCGAGGACGACGCGCGGCTGTACGGCATCCTGCTCGGCGACGGCCACGTCGCTGCCGACGGCTCCGAATGGGGCGTGGCCGGCAATCCGCAGCGGGATTCGCACCTCGAGTTCGTGCGGCAGTACCTGCGCGAGCGCGGCGTGCACTTCTGGGAGAGCGGCCGCGGCGGCTCGTACCTGCAGATCAAGTGGGCGCTCGGCTGCGGCGTCGCGCGCGAGGCATCGACCGGCCGCTTCGTTCGCGGCACCGGCAACGCGCACCTGCCGTTCGAGCGCGACGACCTGTACGACGGCGCCGGCCGCAAGCGGATCGCGCGGCGCCTGTCGCACCTGCCGCGTCCGCAGACGCTGGCGCTCGTTCGCGGGCTGCTCGAAACCGACGGCGGCGTCAGCCGCGGCGCCGAAATCTACTTCACCAGCACGTCGCAGCCGCTCGCCGAAGGCGTTCGCCACCAGTTGCTGCGGCTCGGCGTGCCGGTCGCCGGACAGTACCGCGAGCGCGCCAGCCGCCACGACGGCGTGCGCAGCGACGGCAGCCAGGCGTCGTTCGACGCGGTGACCAAAGCATACGATCTGCGGATTCCGGCCGTGCCGGAGATCGCCGCGCTGGTCGGCGCCCGGCCGGTCGGCAAGCGCACCTGGATCGAGCGCGACGGCTGCGTGTTCAGCC
>DATLGW010000328.1:0-7894 GCA_035540315.1 Burkholderiaceae bacterium
GGCCGGTGATGTAGCCGGCCTGCGCGCTGCACAGGAACGCGCACGCATCGCCGAACTCCGCCGGCGTGCCCATCCGCTGCGCCGGGATCGACGCAATGCGCGAGCGCAAGATCGCGTCGATCCCGGCGCAGCGGATGGGCACGCCGGCGGAGTTCGGCGATGCGTGCGCGTTCCTGTGCAGCGCGCAGGCCGGCTACATCACCGGCCACAACCTGCTGATCGACGGCGGCCTGTATCCCGGGACGTTCTAGGGATGACCGTACCGAGCCCCGGCGGATGCGCCGGTCGGCTGCATCACTGGCCCGACGCGAGTGTCGCGACGATCTGCTGCGCGTCGCGCATGCACCGCTCGATCAGCGCGCCGGCCGGCTCCTCGCGCGCCAGCGCGAACGCCTGTCCGGCGTACAGCGCCATCGCTGCCGGGTCGCCTCGCTGCGCCGATCCGGTTCGCAGCGGCGCCGTCAGCTTGTTCTGGATCGGGAAAGGCAGCACCGGTGCGGGCCGCGACTGCGCGAACTCGACGTAGTCATTGCGGATCGCGCGCGCGGCGCGACCGGAGAACGCATTCGTCACCACCGTGCCCCGCGCCGAATGCGTCTTCAGCGCACGTTTGTGCTGCGAATGCGCGCCGCATTCGGTGCAGGCGAGAAACGCGGTGCCCATCTGCACCGCCTGCGCACCCAGCGCGAGCGCGGCCGCCAGACCGGCGCCGTCCATGATGCCGCCGGCGGCGACGACCGGCAGGTTCGTGCGCGCGACGATCAGCCGCGTCAGCGCCATCAGCCCGATCATGCCGGGTTCGGCCGCACCGTGGAACGTGCCGCGGTGGCCGCCCGCCTCTGCGCCTTGCGCGATCACGAAGTCCGCGCCGGCGGCTTCGATCGCTTCGGCTTCCTCGGGCGTGGTCGCCGCGCCGCCGACCAGGATTCCGCGTTCGTGCGCAGCGCGGGTCACGTCGTCGGCAAACACGTTGAAGTGGAACGACAGCACTGCGGGCTTCAGCGCGAGCGCCGCTTCGATCTGGGCCGACGGATCGGGGGCCCACGGCGGCGACAGCTGCTGCGGCGGCGACAGACCGAAACGCGAGAACGCCGGCTCGAGCGCGCGTGCCGCCGCCTGTACGTCCGCCGCGGACGGCACCGGCGGAGCGGGTTCGACGAACAGGTTGATGTGAATCGGCACGTCGGCCTGCGCGCGAACCCGCTCGACCGCCGAGCGCATCTGCGCCGGCTCGGTATATGCGAAGCCGAACGCGCCGAGCGCGCCGGCTCGTCCGACCGCGAGCACCAGCTCCGGCGTCGTCGGTCCGCCCGCCATCGGGGCCTGAAAGATCGGCGCTGCCAGGCCGAGGCGGCGCGAAAGCGGAGTCGAGAGCGTGAAACGCGGCATCGGGTTCGCCATTCGAGTCATGTCCTCCGATCAGTGTATCGGCACCGGCGGGGCGTGCCGGCGCACCGTCGTGCGACGCTGCGGGCAATGCTGCCGACGCTGCGATTCTCGAAGATAATCCAGCGAAGTCGGTCGGAGTTCTCCCAATGACGATCTTGAACGTCGACGGCGCCGAGCTCTATTACGAGCTCCACGGCGACGGGCCACCGCTGGTGCTGATTCACGGCGCGAGCGGGACCCACCTGGCGTGGTGGCAGCAGGTCGCGGAGCTGCGCCACCGTTACTCGTGCCTGATCTACGACCTGCGCGGCTACGGCCGCTCGCGGCCGACCGGCGACTACGACCCGGGCGACGGGCACGCCCACCTGCGCGACCTCGAGCAGCTGCTCGATCACACCGGCTACGGCGAGGGTCGCGTCAGTCTGATCGGCGCGTCGCTCGGCACCGCGCCGGCGCTGCACTTCGCCGCCGAGCACCCGGCGCGGATCGACAAGCTGGTGCTCGCCTGCGGCCCGGGCTGCGTCAGCACGCCGCGAATCGATGCCGGCTGGCAGCAGCGCCGTGAGCGCATGCAGGCGCGCTACCGGCAGCTCGATCGTTCCGATGCGCCGTCGCCGATGCCCAAGGGCGTGCCGCCGGTGCGAAGTCCCGGAGAAAAGGAGCGTTTCGCGACCGCCTACCACCCGTACGGGCCGGTCGGCGAAGCGATGCACCTGGACTTCCCGGCGCTGACGTTTCTTTATGCCGAGATCATGGCGTCGGCAGGCGGGCCGCCGACGCCGTCGACCTTTCCGGTGTTCGCGACCCGTCCGGTCACCCGCGACGAAGCGGCGCGGCTGACGTTTCCGGTGCTGGTCGTCGGCGGCAGCGAGGATCCGCTGTTTCCTGCCGCCGAGCTCGAGGAGGCGGCGAGCCTGTTCCCGAACGGCCGCTGCATGCTGTTCAAGGGCGCGGGACACCTCGCGTATTACGAGCGGCCGCGGCGCTTCAACGACCTGATGTTCGAATTCCTCGCGAACGGCCACCCGGCCTGATCGCGCGCCGCGGTCGAACCCGCGGTCGCGCCAGGGATGGCGCTGCCGCAGCAACACGGATAGCATCACGCGCGCAGGCGCGGCGCGAACTCGCCGAGGCCTTGCACGGGGGCGGGGACAATTGCAGACGCTTCAGGTTCTGGTGAGCGGCATCGCCCAGGGTTGCATCTATGGGCTGATCGCGCTCGGCTTCGTGCTGATCTACAAGGCGACCGAGGCGGTCAGCTTCGCGCAGGGCGAGCTGATGATGCTGGGCGCTTTCGTCGGGCTGGCGCTGCTGACTGCGCTGGGTTTTCCTTTCTTCATCGTCGTGCTGGCGACGATCGCCGCGATGGCGTTGTTCGGCATCGGCCTGGAGCGCGTCGCGATCCGTCCGATCCTGGGCCAGCCGGTGTTCTCGATCGTGATGCTGACGATCGGCATCGGCTACGTCGCGCGCGGCGGCGTCACGATGATCCCGGCGATCGGCACCGAAACCCACACGCTGCCGGTGCCGTACAAGGACGTCGTCGTGCCGGTCGGCGGCGTCGTGCTGGCGGTCGAGCAGCTGGTCGTGATCGGCGCGACCACGGTGCTGTGCGCGCTGCTGTACCTGCTGTTCCGCTACAGCAAGGCCGGCATCGCGATGCGCGCCGCGTCGCAGAACCAGCTCGCTGCGTATTACATGGGAATTCCGGTGCGGCGGCTCAACGGCATCGTCTGGGGGCTGGCGGCGATGGTCGCTGCGGTCGCCGGACTGCTGCTGGCGCCGATCACGTTCGTGCACGCGAACATGGGGTTCATCGGACTGAAGGCGTTTCCGGCCGCGGTCGTCGGCGGCTTCGGCAGCCTGCCCGGCGCGATCGTCGGCGGGCTGATCATCGGCGTGGTCGAGTCGCTGTCGGGGTTCTATCTGCCCGAGGGATTCAAGGACGTCGCCGCCTACGTCGTCGTATTGGTGATGCTGATGGTCAAGCCGAACGGGCTGTTCGGCGAGAACCTGAGCAAGAAGGTCTGACGCACACGTCATGCGATTCGTCTTCAAGACCACCTACGACCAGGACATCCGGCTCGCGCAGCACGGCGGCCACCTGTTCTGGTACGGCCTGCTGCTGCTGGCTCTGCTCGCGGCGCCGGCGCTGGTCAGCGAGTACTGGCTCGCGCAGCTGACGTTCATCCTGATCTACGGCGTCGTCGGGCTCGGACTGATGCTGCTCGCCGGCTTCACCGGCTTGTTCTCGATCGGCCATGCGGCGTTTCTCGGCGTGGGCGCCTACACCGAGGCGGTGCTCGCCGGCATGGGCTGGCCGTTTCCGCTGTCGGTCGCGACGGCGGCGGCGCTGGCGGCCAGCGTCGGCGCGATCGTCGGGCTGCCGGCGTTGCGCGTCAAAGGAATCTATCTCGGCATCGCGACGCTGGCGTTCGGCTTCATCGTCGAGGAGGTCTTCGCGCGCTGGGAGTCGGTGACCGGCGGCAACGCGGGCATGGTCGTGCCGACGCTGTCGATGTTCGGCTGGCGCGCCGACACCGACCAGTCCTTCTATTACGTATGCCTGGCGATCGCGATCGGCGCGACGCTGGTCGTGCTGAACCTGCTGCGCTCGCCGACCGGCCGCGCGTTCGTCGCGATCCGCGACTCGGAGATCTCGGCGCAGAGCATGGGAATCCACCTGGCGCGCTACAAGACGCTGAGCTTCATGATCTCGGCGGCGCTGGCCGGCGTCGGCGGCGCGCTGTATGCGCACAAGATCCGGTTCCTGTCGCCCGAGCAGTTCAACATCATCCACTCGATCGACCTGTTGCTGATGGTCGTCATCGGCGGGCTCGGATCGGTGCACGGCGCATTCCTCGGCGCGATCTTCCTGATCTCGATGCCGCAGCTGATCGCGCTGGGCAAGGACGCGCTGCCGGCGCCGATCGGCCAGGCGCCGGGACTGCAGGCGGTCGTCTACGGGCTGGTGCTGATCGGCTTCGTGCTGTTCGAGCCGCTCGGGTTGTACGGCCGCTGGCTGAAGCTGCGCGCATGGTTCACGCTGTTCCCGTTCTATCGGCGCGGGATGTTCAAGCGTCAGAAAGCGTTCACGAAATCGGACCGGCTGCGATGAACGACGGCCCGATGCTGCAGGCGAAGGACCTGACCGTGCGCTTCGGCGGCGTGGTCGCTGTCAACCGCGTCAGCTTCGACGTGCGCCGCGGCGAGGTGTTCACGCTGATCGGGCCCAACGGCGCTGGCAAGACGACGGTGTTCAACCTGATCAGCCGCATCTACCAGCCCACCGAAGGCGAGATCGTCTACGAAGGCCGGCCGCTGACGCGCGTGCCGCCGCATCGGATCGCCAGCCTGGGCATCGCGCGCACGTTCCAGAACATCGAGCTGTTCGAGCATGCGACGGTGCTGCAGAACCTGCTGATCGGCCGCCACATCCACCGCGCCAGCGGCGTGTGGTCCGACTTGCTGTTCACGTCCCGCGTGCGCGCCGCAGAGCGCGACACGCGGCGGCGGGTCGAGGAGGTGATCGAGTTCCTGGACCTGCAGCATCACCGCGACACGATGGTCGCCGGGCTGCCGTACGGCGTGCGCAAGGTCGTCGAGCTGGCGCGCGCGCTGGCGACGCAGCCGAAGCTGCTGCTGCTCGACGAGCCGTCGTCGGGCCTGAACGTCGAGGAGACCAGCGACATGGCGTTCTGGATCCAGGACATCCAGAACGAGCTCGGCATCACCGTGCTGATGGTCGAGCACGACATGACGCTGGTGTCGCGGGTGTCGGACCGGGTGCTGGCGATGAACCAGGGCGAGGTGCTGGCGCTGGGCACGCCGGCGCAGGTGCAGTCGCACCCGGGCGTGATCGAGGCGTACCTGGGAACGGCCGAGGACACGGCATCGCTGCGGAGCGCCGCGTGAGCGCCGAGATCCTGAAGCTGACGAACGTCGAGAGCGCCTATGGCCCGATCAAGGCGATCCGCGGCGTCAGCCTGTCGGTGCGCCGCGGCCAGATCGCGGCGGTGCTCGGCTCCAACGGCGCGGGCAAGACGACGATCCTGAAGACGATCTCCGGCATCATCGATCCGCGCAAGGGCTCGGTCGAGTTCGACGGCGAGAACATCACCGCGGCCGAGCCGGCGTCGATCGTGCGGCGCGGGATCTCGCACGTGCCCGAGGGGCGCGAGGTGTTCCCGCTGCTGTCGGTGCGCGAGAACCTGCTGATGGGCGCCTACACGCGGCGCGATCGCGACGGCGTCGCGCGCGACCTGGAGGCCGTCTACGGCTATTTCCCGATCCTGAAAGCGCGCGCGGACCAGGACGCCGGGCTGCTGTCGGGCGGGCAGCAGCAGATGCTGGCGATCGCGCGGGCGCTGATGGCGCAGCCCGCCCTGATGCTGCTCGACGAGCCCAGCCTGGGGCTGTCGCCGAAGCTGACGCAGGAGATCTTCCGGATCGTGCTGCGGATCAACCGCGAGCGCGGCACGACGATGCTGCTGGTCGAGCAGAACGCGAACATGGCGCTGGCCGTCGGCGACTACGGCTACGTGCTGGAGAACGGGCGCATCGTGCTCGAGGACAGCTGCGAGCGGCTGCGAGAGAAGGAGGACGTCAAGGA
Source organism: Burkholderiaceae bacterium (assembly GCA_035540315.1). Lineage (GTDB taxonomy): Bacteria > Pseudomonadota > Gammaproteobacteria > Burkholderiales > Burkholderiaceae_E > DATLGW01. The sequence continues at coordinate 6,002 of DATLGW010000328.1, forward strand.
GTTCTACCTGGGCATGCGCGATGCGGGCGTGCGCGGCGAACGGCGCTGGAAGCGCAGGAAGATGTGGCGATGACGAACCTGTGGGACATCGGCCGGATCCGCCGCGGCAGCGTGTCGCCCGGCACGACGAGCTCGCTGCCGCAGATGTTCTGGAACGCCGTGTCGAGGCGCGGCGACACGGTGTTCCTGCGCGAGAAGGAGCTCGGCATCTGGCGCGCGTGGACCTGGAACGAGACCGGCCGCGCGGTGCGCGAGGTCGCGATGGGACTGGCGTCGCTCGGCTTCGAACCCGGCGACGTCGCATCGATCCAGTCGAACACCGTCGTCGAATGGCTGATCGCGGACCTGGGCGTGCTGAGCGCGGGCGGTGTGTCCAACGGCATCTATCCGACCGACTCGGCGGCGCAGCTCCAGTACCTGTGCGCGGACTCGTCGACGAAAGTGCTGTTCGTCGAGGACGACGAGCAGCTCGACAAGGCGCTCGAGGTCCGCGGCTCGCTGCCGCGGCTCGAGAAGATCGTCGTGTTCGACATGGAGGGGCTGTCGCGGTTCTCGGACCCGCAAGTCCTCAGCCTGGCGCAGCTGCGCGGCGCGGGCGCGCGGCATGATGCGGCGAACCCGGGGCTGTTCGAGCGGCTCGCCGCGAGCCGAGAGCCCGCGGACCTGGCGATCCTCGTCTACACGTCGGGAACGACCGGCAAGCCCAAGGGCGCGATGCACAGCCACGCCGGCATCGTCTACACGGTGCGCAACTACAACCAGATCGCCGTGCAGGACGAGCGCGACGAGCGGATGTGCTTTCTGCCGCTGTGCCACGTGGCCGAGCGGATCGGCGGCGAGTACTTCGCGATCTACACCGGTGCCGTGCTGAACTTCGTCGAGAACCCGGATACCGTGCCGGAGAACGTGCGCGAGATCGCGCCGACGGTGTTCGCCGCAGTGCCGCGGGTGTGGGAGAAGTTCTATTCGGCGGTGCTGATCGGCGTGTCCGAGGCGAGCCGCGTGCAGCAGCTCGCGTACCGCTGGGGGATCGGCGTCGGGCAGCGCGTCGCCGAGCGGGTGCTTGCGGGACAGCCGATCCCGCTGTGGCTGAAGGCGCAATTCATGCTCGCGCGCTGGATCGCGCTCGACAACGTGCGCAAGCTGATCGGCATCCATCGCGCGCGGTTCCTGCTGACCGGCGCCGCGCCGATCTCGCCGGAGCTGATCCGCTGGTACCTCGCGCTGGGCGTGCCGATGTACGAGGTCTGGGGACAGACCGAGAGCGCCGGCGCATCGACCGCCATGCCGCCGGATCGGATCAAGCCCGGATCGATCGGCACCGCGTGCGCATGGAACGAGGTCAAGGTCGACCCGGCAACGGGCGAGCTGCTGATCCGCGGTCCGAACGTGTTCATCGGCTACCTGAACCAGCCCGAGAAGACTGCCGAGACGGTCGACGCCGCCGGCTGGCTGCACACCGGGGACGTTGGCACCGTCGACGACGAAGGCTTCTTCCGGATCACCGACCGGATGAAGGACATCATCATCACGGCCGGCGGAAAGAACGTCACGCCCAGCGAATGGGAGAACGAGCTGAAGTTCTCCCCCTACATCACCGATGCTGTGGTGATCGGAGATGCGCGGCCCTACCTCACCGCGATCATCATGATCGACCAGGAGAACGTGGAGAAGTACGCGCAGGACCACGACGTCCCCTTCTCCAACTACGCCAGCCTGACCCGCGCCCCCGAGGTGCAGGCGCTGATCCAGGCCGAGGTGGACCGGGTGAACAAGAAGTTCGCGCGGGTCGAGCAGGTCAAGAGGTTCTTCCTGCTGGACCGGCAGCTCACCGCCGAAGACGAGGAGCTCACGCCCACCATGAAGCTCAAGCGCAAGCTGGTGCAGCAGAAG
>DATLGW010000329.1:0-5708 GCA_035540315.1 Burkholderiaceae bacterium
CTCCGGCGATGCTGGCGCCGTTGTAAGCAGCCGATAGCGCTGCGGGACGACCGCTCGTGTACCACGGCGACACGATCAGATTCAGCGCGACGGCACCCATCGTGGCCCACCCGACGCCGCTTGCGAGTGCAGCGACGAACAGCGCGGTGGGCGACGGCGCCGTTGCCCAGCCGAGCAGGGCCACCGACGCGACGATCGCCCCCATGCGAGTGGTGGCAGCGACCCCGAACCGGCGATGGATCCGAGGCAGCTGAGCCGCGCAGAGCGCTCCGGCGAGAAAGTGAACGGTGATCGCTGCCGACACCAGCTCGAGTGCCCAGCCGGTCCGTTCGATCACCGTGTGCAGAAAGATCGGTGGACCGTAGAAGCCGACGCCCCAACCGAACAGCGCGATCAGGAACGCTGCGCGCACGACCCACGTGCCGAAGTAAGGCGGATGCAGCACTGCAAGAAACGACCGGCGCATCAGCCGGCGCCGTTCGGTTTTCCCCCCCACGACGATCGCACGAGCGCCAGGCGCACGCGATCGACGTGCTCGCGCATCAGCAGCTCGGCGCGGGCGCCGTCGCGGCAAAGGATCGCCTCATAGATCCGGTGATGGTCCTCGTGGCGACGGCGCACGTCGTGATATTCGAACGCGATCACGTTGCGAGACGACGACGGTGTCGCCTGCTGGGCGAGCCGCAGCATCTGACCGAGCATGCGTGATCGCGCGGCGTTGTAGATCGCGGTGTGGATCTGGTAATTGATGTCGCCGTAGGCGATCCGATCGTGCGGCTGCAGGTGTCCGCGGGCCAGCATGCGGTCCCCGGCCTCGAGCGCCGCCTCGACAGCCTTTCGGTCCGCGTCGTCCATGCCGAATTGCGCGGCACGCCGGGCGGCCAGTCCCTCGAGCGTCGCGCGGATCTCATAGGCCTGCATCGTCTCATCGAGATCGAAGCGCCGCACGCTGTAGCCGCGGTGCGGCTCGTATTCGAGCAGGCCGTCCGAGGCGAGCGCTTGCAGTGCCGCACGGACGGGCGTGCGCGACACGCCGAAGCGTTGCGACAACTCGACCTCGTACAGCCGCGTCCCTGGGGCGATGTCGCCGGCAAGCACCGCGGCGCGGATCTGCTCGGTCACTGCGCCGGTCGCTGCCGGTCTTGCAACCGACAACGTGCGAGGCGTCGCCGGCGCCGCAGCGGACTTCGTTCGGGTCATCTACTGATGTGTACAAAAACCCTTGACGAACGCCATTATGCATACAAAACTTCGTGGCAGTCATGTCACGCAAGGCGCGGTCTGCAGGTGCGCGCGCAGCGTGGATGCATACCTAGAAATCACCAACCATGCCCGACTCGCCCCCGTCGCTCGGACCTGCCATGCCGGTTGCCCCGCGAATCCCCGTGCACGGCGGCGGTTCGTTCGCCGTGCGAAGGATCTACTGCGTCGGACGCAACTACCTCGCTCACATCCGCGAGATGAAGGAGGGCGACGAGCGGGATCCGCCGTTCTTCTTCCAGAAGCCGGCCGACGCGATCGTCTGCAGCGGAGAACGGATTCCGTATCCGCCGCAGACCGTCGATCTGCAGTACGAGGTCGAGCTCGTCGTCGCGATCGGCAGCGGGGGCCGAGATCTGTCGGAGTCGCAGGCGCTCGACTCGGTCTACGGCTATGCGGTCGGCATCGACTTGACCCGCCGCGATCGGCAGAAGGAGTCGTTCGCGAAGGGGCTGCCGTGGGAGATCGGCAAGTCGTTCGATCATTCGGCGCCGGTCGGCGCGATCCATCGCGTGGCCGAAGTCGGCCACAAGCTGCGGGGGTCGATCCGGCTGTCGGTGAACGGCGAGCTGCGCCAGTCCGGGGATCTGGGCCAGATGATCTGGAACGTTCCCGAGATCGTGGGCAAGCTGTCGCAGTCGTATCGGCTGCACCCAGGGGACCTGATCATGACCGGCACGCCTGCCGGCGTCGGGCCGGTCGTCGTGGGGGACCGGATCGATGCGCAGGTCGACGGCCTGTCGCCGCTGACCGTGACGATCGTCGAGCCGGAGGCCTGAACGATGCTGCCGACCGAACGAATCGACTATTCGCCGATCACCGAGCGTGCGCCGTTGCGGCTGCCCGACGGTGCGCGGATGGTCGTCTGGGTCATCGTCAACGTCGAGGAATGGGATCCGCGCGAGACGATGCCGCGCACGGTGCTGACGCCGCCGGCCGGCGGTTCGCCGATGCCGGACATTCCGAACTGGGCTTGGCACGAGTACGGCAACCGGGTCGGCTTCTGGCGGATGCTGGAGGTGCTCGACGAGTTCCGGGTGCGCGCGGTGCTGGCGATCAACGGCAAGGCGATCCAGACCTACGAACCGATCGCGCGGGCCGCGCGCGACCGCGGCTGGGAGTTCATCGGCCACGGCTATACGCAGAAGAACATGCAGAAGGTCCCCGACGAGCGCGAGGACATTCGCAAGACCGCCGATTCGATCCGCGACTACGTCGGCCGTGCGCCGCGCGGTTGGCTGGGACCGGGCCTCACCGAGACCTGGGAGACGCCGGACCTGCTGGCCGAGCACGGCTTCGACTACGTCTGCGATTGGGTGCTCGACGACCAGCCGGTCGTGCTGAGGACCCGCACGCGTCCGATCGTGAACATTCCGTACACGCAGGAGTGCAACGACGTCGCGATGATGCTGATCCAGCATCACAAGGCCAGCGAGTACTACGATCGCGCAGCGGACCAGCTCGAGCAGATCCGTCACGACGCGCGCGACTCCGCCCGCGTGATGGCGCTGGTCGTGCATCCGTACATCATGGGCGCGCCGCACCGGCTCAAGTACTTCCGGCGAATCCTGGAGCGGGTGCGCAGTCACGACGACGTCCTGGTTTGGACCGGCGAGCAGATCCTCGACTGGTACCTGTCGCAGCGGCCCGATGCGCTGCCGCGCCCCTGACCGTCAATGGCCGCAGTCAACCTGTTCCAGCTGCTGAACGGGCTGACGCTCGCCGCGCTGCTGTTCATCGTCGCGTCCGGGTTCACGCTGATTTTCGGCCTGCTGCGGATCGTCAACCTCGCGCACGGCGCGCTGTACCTGTTCGGCGGCTACGTCGGGTACACGGTGGGCGGGTTGACCGGCAGCTTCCTCGCAGGGGTGCTGGCGTCGATGGCATGCGTGGCGCTGATGGGAGTCGTGCTCGACCAGGGCCTGCTGCGGTTCGTGCGCGGCTTCGAGCTGCGCCAGGTGCTGCTGACGCTGGGTGTGGCCTTCGTGCTGAACGACCTGGCGCTCGTGATCTGGGGAGGTGACACGTTCACCGTCGCCACGCCCGAATTCCTGGTGGGCGCGGTGCAGATCGGGCACCTGATGTACCCGAAGTACCGGCTGTTCGTGCTGGCGCTCGGCATCGTCGTGTTCATCGGCCTGTGGCTGCTGCTGAACCGCACGCGGCTCGGCGCGTTGATCCGCGCCGGCGTCGACGATCCGGAGATGGTCGAGGCGATGGGGATCAACATTCGGCGCGTCTTCCTGGCGACGTTCATGCTCGGTGCGGCACTCGCCGGGCTCGGCGGCACCGTCGGCGGGGCATTCCTGACGCTTTATCCGACCGCCGACGCCGAGATCCTGGTGTTCTCGCTCGCGGTGGTGATCATCGGCGGCCGCGGCAGCCTGCTCGGCGCCGCGGTGGGCGCGCTGCTGGTGGGCATGCTCAACGTGGTCGGTCAGGTCGCGTTTCCCGAGCTCGCGTATTTCGTGATCTTCGGCCCGATGGCGATCATCCTGGCGTTCCGGCCGCTCGGGCTGTTCGGGAGAGCGGCATGAGCGCGTCGCCGCGCAGCCTCACGAACCAGGCACCCTGGCAGCCGCTGCGCCGCGGCGGCTGGATGCTGATTGCGCTGGCGCTCGCGGGCCTTGCGCTGCTGCCGCTGGTGTTGACCACCTATCGGCTGGGCGTTGCGACCGAGATCCTGATCTTCGCGCTGCTCGCGATTTCGATCGACGTGCTGGCTGGCTACGCCGGGCGCACCCCGCTGGGGCACGGCGCGATTTTCGGCGCATCGACCTACGTCGTCATCTACTGGAGCAGCGTCCTTGGCGGATCGGTGTGGACCGGGCTCGTAATCGGCGTGGTCGCTTCGGTGCTGCTGTCGGCGCTGTTCGGCCTGCTCGCGACGCGCGTCTCGGGCGTGTATTTCCTGCTGCTGACGCTGGCGCTGGGAATGATCGTCTGGGGCGTGTGCCTGCGCTGGACCAGCGTCACCGGCGGCGAGAACGGCATCCGCGGCGTCGGCCGCCCGGACGCGCTGGCCGATCCGGTCACCTTCTACTACGCGGTGCTGGCGCTGGTGGCGGCGATGACGTGGCTCACGTGGCGCTTCGTGCGCTCGCCGTTCGGGCTGACGCTTCGCGGCATCCGCGACAGCGAGAGTCGGATGCGCAGCCTCGGCTACAACGTGCCGTTGCACATGTTCCTGGCGTTCACCGTATCCGGTTTCTTCGCCGGCGTCGCCGGGGCCTGCTATGCGCTGTTCAACAACTTCGTCAGCCCCTCGACGGTGCAGCTGACGCAATCGGTCGAGGGGCTGCTGATGGTGATCATCGGCGGCGTCGGGACGCTTTTCGGAGCGTTCATCGGAGCAGCCTTGATGATCACGCTCGAATACGTGGTCAGCGCGTACACGGCGCGCTGGCCGATGGTGCTCGGCTTCATGTTCATCCTGACGATGATCTTCGCGCCGCAGGGGATCCTCGGCGCGGTCCGGCAGCTCTTCGCTCGCCACCCGTAGCAGTCCCGACAACGGCTCCAAGGAGGACCGACATGGATCGCAGAAGCTTCATCCGAACCACCGGCGCGGCCGCCACCGTATCGATGAGCGGCCTTTGGACTCGGGCCGGCGCCCAGACCGCCTCGGGGCCGATCCGCATCGGGCTGATGGCGCCGCTGAGCGGCGTGGTCGCCGCCGGCGGTCGCGAGATCGTCGAAGGCTTCAACATGTACTGGGAGGGCACGGGCTCCCAGGTCTCCGGCCGGAAGATCGAAGTCATCGTCGAGGACGATGCCGGCAACCCGGATACCGCGCTGCAAAAGGCGCGCCGCCTGGTCGAACAGGCGAACGTTCACTTCCTCGTCGGCAACCTGCTCGCGAACACGGGGCTGGCGGTCGCGAACTACGTGAAGTCGAACGGCGTCCCGTACTTCATCCCGGTGATCGCTGCCGACGATCTCACGCAGCGCGATCGGGTCCGCAACGTTGTGCGGGTGGCCGGCTACTCCGCCAGCCAGATGCCGCGGCCGCTGGCGGACTGGGCGCTGAAGCAGGGCTACCGCCGCGTGGCGACGATCTCCCAGGACTACACGTTCGGACACGAGCAGTGCGGCGGTTTCGCGCAGGTGTTCACCGAGGGCGGCGGAACGATCGTCAACCAGTTCTGGAACCCGCTCAACACGGCTGATTTCAGCCCTTATCTGGGACAGATCGCCAGCCTGAAGATCGACGCGCTGTTCGCAATGGAACTCGGTGCCGATGCCAGCCGGTTCATGAGCCAGTACATGAACTTCGGGCTCAAGGACAAGCTGCCGCTGCTGGGCGCGCAGAACTTCACCGATCAGTCGGTGATCCGAACCGCCGGCCGGGAGTGCGAAGGGATCGTGTCGTCGGCTCATTTCGCGGAGGGCTCGCCGAATCCCGCCACGCAGAAGTTCGTCGCGGAGTACGGCGCGAAATACAACAA
>DATLGW010000330.1:0-1543 GCA_035540315.1 Burkholderiaceae bacterium
CTTCGATCTCGCGCACAAGCGCGACGAGCTCGCCGGCAGCCTCGCTTTCGGCGAACAGCGCCGGCTCGAGTTCGCGCGCGCGTTCGCATCGAGTCCGACGCTGCTGCTGCTCGACGAACCGGCCGCCGGAATGAACGCGGAGGAGATCGACCAGCTCGATGCGCGGATCCGCAAGCTGCGCGAAGACGGGATGTCGATCCTGCTGATCGAGCACCACGTCGAGCTGGTGATGTCGGTCGCCGACCGGGTCGCGGTGCTGAACTTCGGCCAGAAGATCGCCGACGGTCCGCCCGCGGACGTGCAGAACGACGCGGGGGTGCGGGCAGCGTACCTGGGCACCGCGGCAACCGCTTGAGAGGCCGCGATGCTCGAAGTCAACGACCTGGTGACCACCTACGGCAAGATCGAGGCGCTGAAGGGAGTGTCGCTGCACGTCGACAACGGGCGGATCACCTGCCTGCTCGGTCCGAACGGCGCCGGCAAGACGACGCTGATGATGTCGATCGCGGGAATCCTGCAGCCGCGGCGCGGATCGATCCGACTCGGCGGCGACGAGCTGGTCGGCCTGACGCCGGCGAAGATCGTGGGCAAGGGCGTTGCGCTGGTGCCGGAGAACCGGCTCGTGTTCCCGCAGATGAGCGTGCGCGAGAACCTGCTGGCGGGCGCGTACCAGCGCCGCGGCAACGCCGAGATCGAGCAGGACGTCGAGCGGATGTATGCGCGCTTTCCGCGGCTGAAGGAGCGGCGCGAGCAGCTCGCCGGCACGCTGTCGGGCGGCGAGCAGCAGATGCTGGCGGTCGCGCGGGCGCTGATGTCGCGGCCGCGGGTGCTGCTGATGGACGAGCCGTCGCTGGGGCTCGCGCCGATGATCGTCGCCGAGATCTTCGGCATCATCGGCGAGCTCAATCGCGACGGCACGACGATCTTCCTGGTCGAGCAGAACGCGCACATGGCGCTGCAGGTCGCGCACCAGTTCTTCCTGATGGAGCAGGGGCGGATCACGTTCCAGGGAACGCCGGGCCAGGTCGCCGAGGACGAGGTGATCCAGCGCGCCTACCTCGGCGCGCGCCGCGCAGCCGCCTGAGCGCCGCGATCGGCCATGGTCGATCTCGTGCAGAACACGATCGACGGTCTGATGATCGGCTCGTCGTACGGACTGCTCGCGCTCGGGTTCACGCTGATCTTCGGCGTGATGCGCCGGCTGAACCTGTCGTACGGCCCGTCGATCATGATCGGCGCGTACCTGGGCACCCTGCTCCACGTGCAGCACGGCGCCGGTCCGATCGTCGTCGCGGGCGCCGTGATCGCCGGCGCGATCGTCGCGGGAATCTACGTCGAGCGGTTGTGCTTTGCGCCGATGAAGCCGGGCGCGGCGATCGCATCGATGGTGTCGAGCTTCGCGATCTGGATGCAGCTCGAGCAGGCGGCAATCCTGGTGCTGCCGCGCCACACCTATGCGTTTCCGCCGCTGTCGACGGCGCTGCCGCTCGAGCTCGGGCCGTTGCTGCTGCGCGTCGATCACCTGATGATGCTGGCTTGCGCG
>DATLGW010000331.1:0-12198 GCA_035540315.1 Burkholderiaceae bacterium
CAGGAACAGCACGTCGTGCGACAGCAGCAGGTCCGGCAACGCGCTGCGGCCGACGAAGCCCGGCATCTGATACGACAGCGACGGGAACTGCGAAACGAGCGCATCGAGCTGGCGGCGGATCGGCGCCCGCTGCGGCCCGTCGCCGGCGATCGTCAGCCGGATCTCGCGCGCCGCGGGCGCGGCCCCGAGCACGCCCCGCAGCGCCTGCAGGAACGGCACCACGCCCTTGCCCTCGACCAGGCGGCCGACGAAGATCAGCCGCAGCGGCTCGCTGCCGGCGGCCGGCCGCCGCGGGTCGAAGCGTTGCAGGAAGAACGGCTCGGTCGCATACGGCGCGCGGATCAGCGGGACGTGCCGATCGCCGAGCAGCGCGCGGACGTAGCGCTCGCCGTCGGCGCCGTTGACCATCACCGCATCGGCGCAGCGCAGCTGCCAGCGCCGCCACGCCGCGCGCAGCCGCCCGACGTGGGATTCGCCGAACTCGGTCAGGTCGCAGTAGACAACCAGCCGGCCGATCAGTCCGAGCTTGCGCAGCGCGGCGGCGATCGTCGTGCGCGGGCCCAGCTCGGTCGAGATCACGCTCGCCGGGCGCAGCCGCGCCAGCGTGACTGCGAGCCCCAGCGGAATGTCCTTGTAGTCGCGCCCGCCGTCGGGCGGCCGGTACGGCACCAGCAGGCTGCGGTAACGCGTCAGCCGCACGCCGTCCGCCGGCGAAAGCACGTCCGGCACCGCGACCACGGCATGCAACCCGCCGAGCCGCTGCGCAATCCGCGCGAGCGTCCCCCACCGGTACGGCGAAACCGTCCGGACCAGCAGCGCATACGGTCGCGGCGACAGCGCGGCCGCAGCCGGGGGCCGCGAGCCGGCGCCCGGCGGATGGAGGGGCATCGTCGGTGGCATCGGGGAATCCACAAGCATACTTGCAGCGCAGCATCCGTGCCGCCCCCCGATGGTGTGGCGCCGGGCGCAAAAATACCGCGGATCATCCCCGCGGCGAGACGTAATTTGCAGACGATCGCCACTGCAAACGGCATCATTTCGGAATCGTCCGGCGCCTCCGCCGGCACTCGCTCGAGCCAATTCACGTGTCACGCAGCCCCAGGATCGTCTTCGGCATCATGTCCGCGGTCAACCGCGCGGACACGGTCGCGCAGCTGGCCCAGGCGCTGCGCGGACCGCATCCGGTCGTCGTCCACCACGATTTTTCGCAGCAGCCGCAGTTCGACATCGATCCCGCGCTGGCGACTTTCGTCCCCGACCCGATGCGCACCGGCTGGGGCGTCTACGCGTTCAGCGAAGGCATCTTCCGGCTGCTGCGATTCTGCCTCGAGCAGTACGACTTCGATTATTTCCAGTTGCTGAGCCCGACCTGCCTGCCGATCAAGCCAGTCGACGCGTTCGCCGAATACGTCGGCAGGTCCGGACTCGACGCGAACTTCGATTACACGACGCTCGCGACCGATCCGATGGCCAAGGTCAGCCAGGCGTACCGCGTCTACGCGCGGCGCGGCTCGCTGCGCTACCGGCTGCTGTGGCGCGCGCGCGGCTGGTGCATCGGCGCGTCGGGCTTCGCCTGTGAGAACCGGCAGGGGCTGTCGTTTCCGGCCGATTTCGTGCGCACCGCATCGGGCCGGCTGACGCCGAAGGCGCGGCTCGGCGCGGGTCTCGTCGAGCTCGCGCACCGCGGAATCGGCTTCTCGCATCCGTTCTCCGATGCGTACCCGGCGCGGATCGGCGCGACCTGGTTCGGCGCGAGCCGCAAGGTCTGCGAGTTCCTGCTGGACATGGACCGAAAAACGCCGCTGCCCGCGTTCTGCCGCGATTTGTCCGACCCCGACGAGTTCATGTTCCCGACTGCGATGGTCAATGCCGGCTTCCGGGTCGGGCCGTCGAACCACTGGGTCAACGATTTCGAAGAGGCGCGGCCGAAATGGTTCGGCGATGCCGATTTCGCGCGCCTGCTCGCGTCGCCGCGGTTCTTCGCGCGCAAGTTTCCCGACGATCCGACCGCGCCGATCCGGCACCAGGTGATCCGCCACGTCGCCGGAATCCAGGAGCCGAGCGTCGTCGGTTGAGTTGGGACGGGCGCCACAGCGGCTGGGCCGTGCGGCGTGGCGATGGTGTAATCGGTTGGGACGTGAACTTTGCCCCCGGGCCCCGAGCGTGCCGGGGGCGACAATGGGTCATCCCAAGTGCTCGAAACCCTGTTGAGCGTCGAATGGTCCGAATGGATGATGGCCGGTCGGGAGCTGGTGAAGCTGCTCGTGATCGCGCTCGTCATCGTGCTGGTGATGGGCACGGCGTTCGAGGTCGAGCGTCACCTGCGCCGGCTGGTGCTGCCGATCGTGATCTTCATGATCGTCATCATCGTGCCGCTGACGCTGCTGGTCGACGGCCGCGACATCCCGCGGATCATGCTGCAGGGCGGGATCGACAAGACGATCCGCGATCCCGGCGGGATCTCGAGCTGGATGCTGCGGCTGACGACGGCGGGCGTCGTCGCCGCGTGCACGGTGCGGATCCTGGCCGGACTGTTCGACCGGCGCCGGATCGGGCTGCCGGGGCCGGCGCTGTTCGTCGCGTTTGCCGCATATGCGGTCTTCAATTACCTGATGAACCTGCCGTTCGCGCAGCACACCGCGCCATTTCAGCCTGCGTACGTGTATCCGCTGCTGGTGTTCGGCGCGATCCTGATGACGCGCGCCGATGGACCCGAGGACCTGATCACCGGCGCGAAGTGGGGACTGTTCGTGGTGATGGCCGGAAGCCTCGCGCAGTGGGCGGTCAATCCGAACTTCACGAACGAACCCGACTACGCCGGGCTGCTGCCGGGCGTGAGCTTTCGCTTCTGGGGGATCGGCAGCGGGCCGAACAACACCGGCCCGGCCGCAATGGTCGCGCTGCTGCTGACGCTGCACCAGCCGTTCCGCTTGCGGATCCTGCAGTGGGTCGCGCTCGCGAGCGCAATCGTCGTGCTGGTGCTCGCGCAATCGAAGACCGCCTGGGGCGCGACGCTGCTCGCATTGCCGGCGCTGTATTACTACCGCGCGATCGCCAAGGGCGCCACGCCGCCGGCCTACGGCTACCGGCTGGTGCTCGCGATGGTGATGATGACCGCGGCGGTCACGGCGGTCGGCGTGATGCTGGCGTTCACGCAGATCGGATCGCGGATCCAGATGTGGATGCTGACCGACGACTTCCGCCAGCTCGCGACGCTGACCGGCCGCGACACGTTGTGGCGGGTCGTGCTCGAGGAGTTCCGCGCGAACCCGCTGTTCGGCTACGGCGCGCCGATCTTCGACGAGGACTTCCGCGCGACCACCGGGCTCGCGTATGCGTTCTCGGCGCACAACCAGTTCCTGCAGACGCTCGGCCGATCCGGCGGTCTCGGGCTGCTGTCGTTCACGATCTATTTCGCGGTGCTCGCGCGCTACGCGGTGCTGGCCGCGCGCCCGACGCGCGGGCTGTCGGTCGCGCTGATGATCGCGCTGGGCGTGCGCGGGATGACCGAGACCCCGTTCGACCTGCAGCCGGTGCTCGCGATCGAATTCGCGGCGCACATGGTGCTGTTCGCGCTGGCGCTCCACGTGCGCGCCGTGCCGCAGCAGGCGCCCGATGCCACGCAGGCCGCCGAGAAGGTCAAGCGCTGGCGGCGCGCGCGGGCGCGGCCGAAACCGCGGCCGGCGCCCGAGACGGCAGCGGGGTTCGATGACAGGTACTCCCACTCCGCGTCGCATCATGTCTGAATACGTGCAAAACGCTGCCGGCGCGCCAGGCGCTACCGACGATGCGGGAGCGTTCGCCGCGCTTCGCCATGCGGCCGCGGTCGCCGCGCTGATCGTCGCGTCGTTCCTGTCGTTCCAGTACAACTTCTTCGGCGCCGCCGACGAACGTTTCTTCGATCGCTGGGACCTCGGCTCCGAGCAGCTCGTGCTCGACGGCATCCTCGCCGCCGACCAGCCGTACAGCCGCGGGCTGCTCGGCCTGTACCGGCGCAACGTCGACGATTCCGACGAAGCGCACAAGTTCTTCGAGCGCGCCGACCGCAGCGGTCCGTTCTACCACTACGAATCGCAGTTCGGGCTGGCGCTGCACCTGTTCGCGCCGATGCATGCGCTGGGGGCGCATCCGACGACGATGCAGGCGTTCAACAGCGCGATGATGTCGCTCGTCGTCGCGGGTTTCTTCATCGTGTTGCGCCGCGAATTCGGCAGCATGCCGGCCGCGGCCGCGGCGCTCGCGATCGTGCTGTCGCCGTGGACGCTGTCGGCTGCGCGCAACCTGTTCTGGATGGAGTGGACCTGGTTCCTGCCGGTGCTGGTGACGGCGGCGTTTGCGCCGCAGCTCGCCGGGCCGCTGCGTGCGGCGCTGCCGGCGGCGGGGCTGTTCGCGGTGGCGCTGCTGGTGAAGCTGCTGTGCGGCTACGACTATGCGACCACCGTGTGCTTCGCGGCCGCGGTGCCCGTCGTCTACTGGGCGGTGCGCGAGCGGCGCGCGCCGGCGCAGGTCGCTGCGAGCCTGACGCTGCTGGTCGCGGCCGCGTTCGCCGCGGCCGTCGTGTCGTTCGCGCTGTTCGCGACCAAGCTGGGCAGTGCCGACCTGTCGGCATCGCAGCAGATCGCCGTCGTCGCGAAGAAACGCCTGTCGAGCCAGAATCCTGACGAGCTCGCGGCCGCAGCCTGCAAGGATTTCCTGCCGCGCGATCGCGCCGCCTGCGAGTCCGATTTCCGCGCATCGCTCGCGGCCAGCCACCTGAAGGTGGCGGCGATGTATTTCTCGTTCTCGGACCTGGTGCCGTGGCTGTCGTCGCTGCGCACGCCGCAGACGCCGCAGGCGCAAGCCGCGCTGCATGCGGCTGCTGCCGAGCGCTCGCCGGCAGCGGTCTGGCGATGGCTGCGCGAACACACCTGGGCCGAGCAGTCGTATTACGTGCTCAAGCTCGTCAACACGCTGGTGTTCGTCGCGCTGCTGGCGCTGCTCGTGCGCAAGCTGCATCGGATCGGCCGGCGCGCGCCCGAATTCGTGTTCGCCAGCGCGGTCGCGTTCGTTGCGCCGCTGACGTGGATCCTCGTGTTCAAGGGCCACTCGTACGCGCATCCGCACCTGAATTTCGTGTTGTGGTACCTGCCGTTCATTCCGTGGCTCGTGCTGGTGCTCGCGGTCGATCCGCAGCGGCCGCGGCCAGGTATGGACTTTGCTCGACGCGCCGGGTCCGCGGCGATCGAGCCCAAGGGGCCCGCGGTTGCCGCCGGAAGCCGCGGTCGGCCCTGATAGCGTGATGCAGTGCAAGGTCTGCCGCAGCCGGCGGTGGCAGAATGGCCGGATCGTCGCAACGGCCGGCCTGATTCGTTGATGCAGTCTCGCCTGCCGCGCAGGTGAACGAGGAAAGGATTCGATGAGCTTCGTCCAGTTCCTGTCGATCGTCCGCGCCCGGCTCGGCCAGATCCTGCTGGTGTTCCTCGTCGTCGTCGGGCTCGCGCTCGCGGTGTCGGCGATGATGACCAAGAAATACAGCGCATCGGCGCAGGTGCTGATCGACGTGCAATCGCCCGATCGCATCGGCGGCACGCCGATCCATGCGCAGCTGCTGCCCAGCCACATGGCCACGCAGATCGAGCTGATCAAGAGCCCGAAGGTCGCGCTGCGGGTCGTCGAGCGGCTGAAGCTCGCCGAAGGCGCCGATCCGCGCGTCGTCGCCGAGGCCGGCGGACACGAGGCGCTGCGCCAGGCGTACGCCGACCGGCTGCTGAAGAACCTGACGGTCAAGCCGTCGCGCGACTCGAACGTGCTGACGCTGATCTACACCGACACCGAACGCACGCTGGTCGCGCCGATCGTCAACGGTTTCGTGCAGGCGTATGTCGATGCGACCGTCGACATCCGCGTCGGCCCGGCGCGCGAGACTCGCGAGTTCCTGGTCGAGCAGGCCAAGCAGCTGCGCGAGAACCTCGAGCAGACGCAGGCACGCCTCGCGAACTACACCCGCACCCGCGGGATCATCTCGACCGACGACCGCACCGACGTCGAAATGACGCGGCTGCAGGAACTGTCGACGCAGCTGACGACGGTCCAGGGTCAGCTGATCGAGGCGTCGAAGCGCGCCGACGTCGCCCGCCGCGGCGGCGCCGACGCGCCCGAGGTGCTGCAGAGCCCGCTGGTCCAGCAGCTGATGACCGACCGCAACCGCGCCGCGACGCGGCTGCGCGAGCAGGGCGCAGTGCTCGGTCCGAACCACCCCGAGATGATCAAGCTGCGCCAGGAATACGAGTCGATCCAGCAGCGGCTGCAGCAGGAGATCGGCACCGTCGTGTCGAGCCTGGGGCGCGCGCACCAGGCGCTGGTGCAGCGCGAGGCCGAGCTGCGCGCCGCCGTCGAGCGCCAGCGCGCGCGGATCCTGTCGGTGCGGCAGAACCGCGAAGAGCTGTCGGTGCTGCAGCGCGACTTCGAGAATGCGCAGAAGGCATACGACGACATCACGCACAAGCTGAACCAGACCGCGCTCGAGAGCCAGGTCCAGCAGGCGAACGTGGTGCCGATGACCTCGGCGATCGACCCGCTCGACCCGTCGAGCCCGAACCTGCGGCTGAACCTGATGCTGGGCGCGATCATGGGCGCGCTGCTGGCGGTGACGCTCGCGCTGCTGCTCGAGCTGTTCCGCGGCCGCGTGCGGATCCCGCAGGACCTCGAGCGCGTGACCGAGCGCCCGATCCTCGGCAGCCTGACCCGCGTGCCGCGCCGGCTGCTGCGCCAGAGCACCGAGTTGCGGCTCGGTTACGTGCCGTCGCGGCCGCATGCCGGCGCGGGTGCGGCTGCAACCGCGGCGGCCGGCGCGGCCGCGGCCGATGCCGCGTCCAGCGAGCCGCGCGAGACCGAACCGGTGATGGCCGAGGAAGTCGCCGACGGCGCCGAGCGCGGCGCGCGCGGCCGCGCTGCGGGCGCGGGACCGAGCGCGCGGATGGGCGGTCACGGTGCCGGGCCGTCGGCCGGCGGCGGGAATGGGGCCGGCTATGTGGCCGGCGGTGCCGCCGGCGGGGGCATGCGCGCTGCTGGCGGCGACGGCGAGGGCGCGCGCGCTGCCGGCGGCGATGGCGAAGCCGCGGGCGGGGGCAACTTCGGCCTGCCGACCGCATTCGAGTGGCGCGCGCCGGCGACGATCGAGCCGCATCCGATGGCCGATGCCGACGCCGGCGTGTCGAGCGAGGTGATCGCCGCGCACCGCGTCGACCATCCGTTCCTCGACGACCTGCGCGTGATCCGCGGCCAGATCAAGGCGCGCTGGCTCGACGGCAGCGCGCAGCGCAAGGCGGTCGCGGTCGTCAGCCAGGGCCGCGGCGAGGGCAAGAGCTTCACGGCCGCGAACCTCGCGGTCAGCTTCGCGCAGATCGGAATCCGCACGCTGCTGATCGACGGCGACATGCATACCGGGCGGCTGCACCGGATGTTCGGGCTGCGCAACACGCACGGGCTGTCGACGCTGCTCGCGCTGTCGTCGAACCCGCGCGATGCGCTGTACATGGTGCCGGGGCTGGTGGACCTCGCGGTGATCCCGTGCGGCCCGCAGGTGCCGAGCCCGACCGACCTGCTGGCCCGCGACACGCTGCCGTACCTGCTCGAGATGTTCAGCCGCGTGTTCGACATCGTGATCGTCGACACGCCGAGCGCGACGAACAAGCCCGACGCGTCGCTGATCGTCGGCGCCACGCGCGGCTACATGGTGGTCGCGCTCGAGGACCAGACGCTGCTGGGCGAGATCGATGCGATGATCGACCGCTTCGGCGCGCTGGGCGGCACGATGATCGGTTCGGTGCTGGTTCGCCGCTGATTTCCTCCGGCGGCCGGCATTGCCGGCCTGCCTGCAAAACAACGATCGGATGACGCTGACCTCCCGCAGCATTTCCGGCGCGCTCTGGGGCGGCGCCGGAATGACGATGCGCATCGCGCTGCAGGTGTTCGCGCAGATCGCGCTCGCGCGCATTCTCGGTCCCGAGCAGTTCGGCCTGTTCGCGGTCGGCATGACGATCGTGATGTTCTCGGTCTTCTTCGTCGACGTCGGCTTCGCGATCGGGCTGATCCAGAAGAAGGAGCTGACTGACGACGACGTGCGCTTCGCGTTCACCGTGCACCTGGTGCTCGGCATCGCGGTGACGGCCGCGGTGTTCCTTGCCGCGCATCCGATCGCCGCGCTGATGAACGACCCCCGCGCGGCGCCGGTGATCCAGTGGCTGTCGCTGACGTGCCTGCTGAACTCGCTGATGACGCCGGGGACGGCGCTGCTCAAGCGCGAGCTGCGCTTCAAGGCACTGAACCTCGCCGGCGTCGTCAGCTACGCGATCGGCTTCGTCGGCATCGGACTCCCGATGGCGCTGGCCGGCGCGCAGGTCGAGGCGCTGATCGCAGCGAACGTGTCGGCGACCGCGATCAACGCCGCGATCGTCTACGCGTGCACACGGCATCCGATCGGCTTGCTGCCGTGGTATCCCGGCGCACGCGGGCTGGTCGGATTCGGCGCGGCCGTTTTCGCGACCAATCTTTCGATATGGGCGATGACGAGCCTGGACCGGCTGTTCTTCGGCCGCTACATGTCGATGTCGGCGGCGGGGCTGTATTCGACGATGTACAACTTCATCAGCGTGCCGGCGTCGAGCGCGCTGTCGGCGATGCAGTCGGTCGTCTATGCGGCGAGCGCCCGCGTGCAGGACGACAAGCAGCGGATGGGTTTTGCGCTGCGCACGCTGATCGCGCTGTCGATGCTCGTGATCGCGCCGGTGTTCGTGTCGGCCGCCGCGGTTGCCGATACGATCGTGTTCGGCCTGTACGGGCACAAGTGGGCTGGCGGCGGCGAGCTGCTGCGGCCGCTCGCGCTTGCGATGCCCGCGCTGGTGATGACCGGGCTCGCGACGCCGATCCTGTGGGCTGCCGGCTACATCACGACCGAGCTGAAGCTGCAGGTGCCGATCACGATCGTCTGGGTGGTCGCGCTGTACCTGGCGGCGACCAGCGGCCAGCTCGAGCTCGCGGCCTGGGTGATGATGGTGCTGTACACGATCCGCGGCGTCGTGATGGTCGGTGCGACCGCGAGCGCGCTCGGCGAGCCGGCGCGGTTGCTGCTGTCGGGCATGCGCTCGGGCGCCGCAGTCACCGTCGCGGTCGCCGGCGCCGTCTGGGCTGCCGATGCGGCCGCGCGGCAGCTGCTCGGACATCCGGCGCTGTGGCTTGCCGTCGACGTCGCCGTCGGGGCAGTGGCGCTGCCCGTCGCGCTGTACGGCGTGCGCCGCTGGACCCCGGACGGCGTGCGCCGCCTGATGTCGGGCCTGTTCGACAAGCTGCCGCAGCGTTTCGGCGCGCCGCTGAGCCGGATGTTCGGCGTCTGACGCGCGATCAGCCGGCGCGCCGCGGATCCGCCGGAGTCGGCTCGGCAAACGGCTGCTCGCGCAGCCGCCACCGCAGGTAGCCTTCGAGGCGGCCGAGCGACACGAACAGCCCCTGCACGAACGCATCGGGGCGGGCGGTGTTCCTCATCCAAAGCCGGATCGGCGCACCCAGCAGCGACCGAAGCACGACCGGCGGCGCGAAGCGGTGCTTCGCAAGCACCCCGCCGGTGCCGCGGGCGCGACGGCGCTGGCTGCGGCAGCCGGCGAGGCTGAATGCAGCCAGCTTCTGCGCCGCGTGATGCACTTGCACCGTTGGCGAATACAGCAGCCGCGCGCCTGCAGCGAGCGCGCGCAGTACGAGATCGGTCTCCTCGCCGGCACCGTACCAGCAGCCGACGCCCAACCGCGGATCGAATCCCCCGATGCGGGCGAGCAGGTCGGCCTTCAGGAACAGCGTGATCGAGCTGATGTCGGTATCGGCGCGAAAGCGGCGCCAGCGGCGCGGATCGAGCAGCCAGCCCTGATCGCGCTGCGCCGGGCCGAGCTCCTCGACCCAATGCCCGATCACGCCGTCGACGCCGTCGGCAGCCGTGCGCAGCCGCGCAATCAGCTCGGCATCGTACCAGCAATCGTCGTCGGGAAAGCCCACCATCTGGCCGCGCGCGCGTTCGATGCCGGCGTTGCGCGCGAGCGCAAGGTTCGGCCGGCTCTGCCTCAGGTGGAGCAACGGGATGCCCGCGTCGGTAATCGTTTGCAGCACGGGTTCGAGCCGATCGTCGCCGTTCTGGTCGACGACGATCAGCTCGAAGTCGCGATCGGTCTGCGCAATCAGCGAGTCCAGCAGCGGCTGCAGCTCGGCGGCACGGCCGACCGTGGCCAGCACCAGCGAAGCGAAAGGCCGCTGCATGCGCCTCGGCTCAGCGGCGGGTCGCCGCCGCGTCGGGTGCAACGCAGCGCGCTGCGGCCGCTGCCTGCTGCGCGCGCCGCCGCACCTGGAGCGCCGTCCACTGCAGCAACAGCCAGCAATGGATGCGCCACGACAGCGGCTGATCGCGCAGGTTGCTCATGCGCAGCTGCCGATCCTCCTCGAAGCACGAGCACTCGTTCGTCGACGAGTGGCTCCCGTCGTGCATGCGAAACACCGCCAGGAAGTCGTCGAGCACGACCGGGGCCTCGATGCGTCCGAGCCGCAGCCACAGGTCGTAATCCATGCAGCACTTCAGCGACGTCGAGAAACCGCCGGCCTGCTCGAACAGCGGCTTGCGGATGAACGTCGCCGGGTGCGGAATGAAGTTGCCCAGCACCGCAAGCCGGCGATACGAGTACGGCGGCGTCTTGCCGTCGCGGAAGCCGACGTCGGTCTCGGTCTTGCACTGGCCGTAGACCCAGCCCGCACCGGTGCGCTCGAGCGCTTCGGCAGCGCGCGACACCGCGCGCTCGTCCGCATAGTAGTCGTCGCCGTGCAGGTGGGCGATGACGTCGCCGGTCGCAAGCCGCACGCCTTCGTTCATCGCATTGGAGATCCCGCCGCGAACGTTCGTGACCCACCGCACCGACGGTCCGAGCGCCTGAATCCGCTCGAGCGTGCCGTCGGTCGATCCGCCGTCGACGAACACATGCTCGATGTCGGGATAGTCCTGGCAGGCGACCGACTCGATGCATTGCTGCAGGTACGGCTCGCTGTTCCAGGTGCAGGTGATGATCGATATCTTCATCGGTCGCAGTCTGTGCCCATCGGCTGCGTCGGGTGCGGGAGCTGGCAATTATCACCCGGCCCGCGGCGGGATCCGCAGGGACTACTTGGCGCTGCGGGTCATTTCCTCAGCGTCTCGCCGTCGGCGAAGCGGATCCAGACCGAGCCGTCCCGCAGGATTGCTGCGGTTCGAATCGTGCGGCCCACCAGCGCGTCGTGCATCCGCGTGATCGCCGCCGCAACCTCCGGATGCTCGGCGGGGCGGCCCAGATGGTCGGTTTCGTGCGAATACAGACCGATCATCCGGACTCCGGCGGCCGCCGCCACCATCATCCAGTGCTCGATCGTTCGGATCTTCTGCGCGAGCGGCGGCGAATTCCGAGTCCATTGCGGCCCGGCGCCGATCTCCGTCAGGTACAGATCCCAATGCTCGCGGCCGATCTCGCGCATCGTCATGCGTACGCCTTCGATCGTATCGAGCAGCGTCGCAGCGGTGTCGTTCTCGTAGTGGTAATGGTGGAACGTCATCGCGTCGGCCCAATCGACGCCCCGGCCGTCCGCGCCGTCGCTCGCGCGCGCGTAGGTGACCATCTTGCGGAACACCTTCGGCCCGCCGAACAGATCGACGAACGACGGGTACAGGATCCTGATCTCGGGATCCACGGCCTTGGCGCTCTGGTACACCGCGCGCGCCAGCGCCGCCAGGTCCGATGCACTGTCGCGCCAATACGGGCCGCCGACGAAATCCGGTTCGTTCCACACCTCGAGATACCGTATTCGCCGGGTGCCGTCGCCGTTGTAGCGCTTGACCAGCTCGGTGACGAACTCGCGCAACGGCGCCAGGTCTCGCGGCCGGCTGTCGCCGCCTTCGCGGAAGTACTTGTCCTTCACGTACGGCCGCGCCGTCAGCCATGACGGCGTTCCATACAACGTGTAGATCAGCGTCTTGCCGTCGCGATGGTGGCGTTCGACCCAGCCGTCCAGTTGCGCGAACTGGAACTTGCCCGGCGCCGGATGCACGTCGAACCACAACGCGCCGTCGTAGTTGAGCGAGCGGACCGTTCCGTAGCGGTACGTCGGCGCGGGCGATCGCGTCGTTCCCGGATAGAACGCGTGCGGCCAACGATGCAGGTG
>DATLGW010000332.1:0-3363 GCA_035540315.1 Burkholderiaceae bacterium
TGGGCGCCGGCTGGTGGATCGCGCGGCGCTCGTCGGTCGCGATCGGACCCGCCTCGTCGATCGGGCGGCCGAGCACGTCCATGATCCGCCCCAGCGTCGCGGCGCCGACCGGCACCGAGATCGGCTGGCCGGTGTTGCGCACCGACATGCCGCGGCGCAGACCGTCGGAGGATCCGAGCGCGATCGTGCGCACGATGCCGTCGCCCAGCTGCTGCTGGACCTCGAACGTCAGCCCCTTCTCGGCCAGGCTGTCGCCGGCGTCCTCGAGCGTGAGCGCGTGATACACGTGCGGCATCCCGTCGCGCGGGAACTGCACGTCGACGACCGGGCCGATGCACTGGACGATGTGCCCGGTGGCGGTGGTCACTGCGGTGTCTTCAGCCATGATTCGATTCCTTTGTGATTCCCTGGGAGCGCCGCTGCGTCAGACCGCAGCCGCGCCTCCTACGATCTCCGACAGTTCCTTCGTGATCGCCGCCTGCCGCGCCTTGTTGTACGACAGCTGCAGGTCGTCGATCACTTTCTTCGCGTTGTCCGACGCCGACTTCATCGCGACCATCCGCGCCGACTGCTCCGAGGCCATGTTCTCGGCAACTGCCTGCAGGATCAGCGCCTCGACGTAGCGCAGCAGCAGCTCGTCGATGACGGACGCGGCATCGGGCTCGTAGATGTAGTCCCACGAGTACTCGCGCGTGGTCTCGTGCAGCCGCGACGGATCGAGCGGCAGCAGCTGCTCGATCACCGGCTCCTGCTTCATCGTGTTGATGAAGCGCGTATAGGTGATGTAGACGGCGTCGAGCTCGCCCGACGCGTACGCGTCGAGCAGCAGCTTGACCGGCCCGATCAGCCGCTCCAGGTGCGGCCGGTCGCCGAGCTGCACCACGTGCGACACGACGTTCGCGCTCACGCGCTGCATGAACCCGAAGCCCTTGTTGCCGATCGCGGTCACCCGCAGCGACGCGCCGCCGCGCTCGAGCTCGCGCATCCGGCCCAGCGCCAGCCGCAGCACGTTCGTGTTCAGCGCGCCGCACAGGCCCTTGTCGGCGGTGACGACGATCATGCCGGCGTTGCGGACCTGCTCGCGCCGGACCAGGAACGGATGGCGGTACTCTGGGTTCGCCTGCGCCAGGTGCGCGGCGATGTTGCGGATCTTGTCGCCGTACGGGCGCGCCATCCGCATCCGCTCCTGCGCCTTGCGCATCTTCGAGGCGGCGACCATCTCCATCGCCTTCGTGATCTTGCGCGTGTTCTGAACGCTCTTGATCTTGTTGCGGATCTCTCGCGAGCCTGCCATTGCAGCGCAGCCTTTTTCTCAGTGCCTCGGATGCCGACTCAGTACGCGCCGGTTTTCTTGAAGTCGTCGATCGCCTTCTTCAGCGCTTCCTCGTCGTCCTTGGACAGGTCCTTCGTGTTCTCGATGTTGTCGATCAGCGGCTGGTACTTGCCGCGCACGAAATCGTGCAGCGCATGCTCGAATGCGCCGACCTTCGCGACGTCGACGTCGTCGAGATAGCCGCGGGTGACCGCGAACAGCGACACCGCGAGCTGCCAGACCTGCAGCGGCTGGTACTGCGGCTGCTTGAGGATCTCGACGACGCGCCGTCCGCGCTCGAGCTGGCGCCGGGTCGCCTCGTCGAGGTCGGACGCGAACTGCGCAAATGCCGCAAGCTCGCGGTATTGGGCGAGGTCGGTCCGGATGCCGCCCGACAGCTTCTTGATCACCTTCGTCTGCGCGGCGCCGCCCACCCGCGATACCGAGATGCCGGCGTTGATCGCGGGCCGGATGCCGGCGTTGAATAGGTCGGTCTCGAGGAAGATCTGGCCGTCGGTGATCGAGATCACGTTCGTCGGCACGAACGCCGACACGTCGCCGGCCTGCGTCTCGATCATCGGCAACGCGGTCAGAGATCCGGTCTTGCCTTTGACGGCGCCGTTCGTGAACTTCTCGACGTAGGCCTCGTTCACGCGCGCCGCACGCTCGAGCAGCCGGCTGTGCAGGTAGAACACGTCGCCGGGATACGCTTCGCGGCCCGGCGGGCGGCGCAGCAGCAGCGACACCTGCCGGTACGCCCACGCCTGCTTGGTCAGGTCGTCGTAGATGATCAGCGCGTCCTGGCCGCGGTCGCGGAAGTACTCGCCCATCGTGCAGCCGGAGTACGCGGCGATGTACTGCATCGCGGCCGACTCGGCGGCGGTTGCCGCGACGACAATCGTGTACGCCATCGCGCCGTGCTCCTCGAGCTTGCGCACGACGTTGACCACGGTCGACGCCTTTTGCCCGATCGCGACGTATACGCAGATCAGGTCCTTGCCCTTCTGGTTGATGATCGTGTCGACTGCGACCGCGGTCTTGCCGGTCTGACGGTCGCCGATGATCAGCTCGCGCTGGCCGCGGCCGATCGGCACCATCGAGTCGATCGCCTTCAAGCCGGTCTGCACCGGCTGCGACACCGACTTGCGCGCAATGACGCCCGGCGCGACCTTCTCGATCACGTCGGTCATCTTCGCGTTGATCGGTCCCTTGCCGTCGATCGGCTGACCGAGCGAGTTGACGACGCGCCCGATCAGCTCGGGCCCGACCGGCACTTCGAGAATGCGCCCGGTCGACTTGACGATGTCGCCTTCGGAGATGTGCGTGAAGTCGCCCAGCACCACCGCGCCGACCGAGTCGCGCTCGAGGTTCGGCGCCAGCCCGTAGGTCGGCGGCTGCCCGGGCGCGGCGGGGAATTCGATCATCTCGCCCTGCATCACGTCCGACAGGCCGTGGATGCGCGCGATGCCGTCGGTCAGCGTGACGACACTGCCCTGGTTGCGGGTGTCGGCGGCGATCTTGAGGTTGGAGATCCTGCTCTTGAGCAGTTCGCTGATCTCGGCCGGGTTCAACTGCATGTGCCTCTCCTAGTTCGTCAACGCGTCGGCCAGCTGCGCCAGCTTGCCGCGCACGGACGCATCGATCACTTCGTCGCCGATGCGGATGGATACGCCGCCGATCAGGTTCGGATCGACGGTGACGGTGGCCTTCACTTTCTTGCCGAATTTCGACTCGAGCACCGCGACGATGTCGGCGCGCTGCGCGTCGCTCAGAGGATACGCCGATGCGACGCGGGCATCGAGAACGCCCTCGTGCTCGTTGCGCAGGCCCTCGAACAGCGTCGCGATGTCCGGCAGCAGCGTCAGCCGCCCGTTGGCCGTCAGCAGCGCGACGAAATTGCGCTGCTCGGGCGACAGCTCGCCGGCCACGTCGGCCACCAGCGTCGCGATCTGCTCGTCGGACAGCTGCGGGTTCCCGATGATGTCGCGCGCGGCGTCGCTGCCGGCGACGTCGGCCAGCCGCGCCAGCGCCTCGGACCACGACTGCATGGC
>DATLGW010000333.1:0-3826 GCA_035540315.1 Burkholderiaceae bacterium
CGCTCGGTCGGCGGCGCCGTCGCGGCCAGTGCCGCACCCACCGGATTGCCACAGTGCTGCGCCTTCGGCAGCGCGTCCGGGAACGCGACGATCACGCGATCGGCGACGCCGGCGAGCACGCGGTTCGTCAGGCCGGCGACCGAGTTCTGCTCGTGCACGACCAGCGGCCGGCCGAGCAGCGCGGCCATCATGCCGCCGGGAAACGCGACGTAGCCGCCCATGCCGAGCACGACGGACGGCCGCACCGCGCGCAGCGCCTGCAGGCTCTGCCAGAACGCGCGCAGCAGGTTCAGCGGCAGCAGCGCCGCCGTCAGCACGCCCTTTCCGCGCAGGCCGCCGAATCGCACCGGCCGCATCGGAATGCCGTGCTTGGGCACCAGCGTGGCCTCCATGCCGGCCGGATTGCCGAACCACACGACGTCCCATGCGCGCCGGCGCATCGCCTCGGCCACCGCGAGCCCGGGCATCACGTGGCCGCCGGTGCCGCCGGCCATGATGACGATCGTGCGGGTCATGGGGGGGATCCGTGCATCGCGGGAGGCCGCGATGTCAGGAGCTTGCGATTTTGGCTTCGGCCGGGCCGCTGCGCGGCCCTTAACTTGCGCTGCGCGCAAGTTAGCCTTCGCCGGAACCGGAAACTCGAGGTGCGCCGCGTCATACGTGACCCCCGCGCATGAGTTTCCTGTTTTGGCTTCGGCCGGCCCGCTGCGCGGGCCTTAACTTGCGCTGCGCGCAAGTTAGCCTTCGCCGAAACAGGAAGCTCGCGGTGCACCGCGTCATACGTGGCCTCCCCGCATGAGCTTCCTGTTTTCGAAATCGACGCGGAGCAGGAACGCGAGGGCGACGCAGTTCATCAGGATCGCGCTGCCGCCGTAGCTCATCAGCGGCAGCGTCAGGCCCTTCGTCGGCAGCAGCCCGAGGTTGACGCCCATGTTGATGAACGCCTGGAAACCGATCCACAGCCCCACGCCCTGCGCGGCCAAACCGGCAAAGAAGCGCTCCAGCGCGATCGCCTGGCGACCGATCTCGAACGCGCGGCGGGTCAGCCAGTAGAACAGCAGCACCACGACGATCACGCCGACCAGGCCGAGCTCCTCGCCGATCACGGCCAGCAGGAAATCGGTGTGCGCCTCGGGCAGGTAGTGCCATTTCTCGACGCTGGCACCCAGCCCGACCCCGAACCACTCGCCGCGGCCGAACGCGATCAGCGAATGGGACAGCTGATAACCCTTGCCGAGCGCGTTCTTCTCGTCGAACGGGTCGAGGTACGCGAAGATGCGCTCGCGCCGCCACGGCGACGCCCAGATCAGCGCGAAGAACGTCGCCATCATCGTCGCCGCCAGCCCCGCGAACAGCCTGCCGTTGACGCCGCCGAGGAACAGGATTCCCATCGCGACCGCGGCGATCACGATGAACGCGCCCAGATCCGGCTCGAGCAGCAGCAGCATGCCGATCAGCGCCATCACGGCGGCCATCGGCAGGAATCCTTTCGCGAACCGGTGCATGTAGTCCTGCTTGCGCACCGTGTAGTCGGCGGCGTACAGCACGACGAACAGCTTCATCATCTCCGAAGGCTGCACGTTGATGAAGCCGAGCGAGATCCAGCGGCGCGCGCCCAGCACCGTCTTGCCGATCCCGGGAATCAGCACGACGACCAGCAGCGCCAGCCCGAGCAGGAACAGCCACGGCGCCAGCCGCTGCCAGCGCTGCACCGGCACCGCGAACGCGAGCAAGCCGGCGCCCAGACCCATCGAGATCGCGAACAGGTGGCGGGTCAGGTAGTGCGTCGTTCGAAGGTTCGAGAACCGCGCCGAGTCCGGCAGCGCGATCGAGGCCGAATAGACCATCACCAGTCCGATCAGCAGCAGCAGCCCGCCCGCCCACAGCAGCGTGACGTCGATCTCGCGCACGACCGGCGCCGGGCCGTTGCGCACCATCGAGCGGATGCGCGGCGGCTGCTTCGGCGCGCCGCGAAGCCACAGGCTCAGCACGGCTGCCCCGCCTCGGCGGCCAGCCGCTGCACGGCCGCCGCGAACACTTCGGCGCGGTGGCCGTAATTGCGGAACATGTCGAAGCTCGCGCACGCGGGCGACAGCAGCACCGCGTCGCCCGGCGTCGCAATCGCGGCGGCACGCTCGATCGCCTGCGGCAGCGAGTCGCAGTCGATCAGCGCGACCCCGCTGGGCTCGAGCGCAGCGCGCAGCAGCGGCGCATCGCGGCCGATCAGCAGCACCGCGAGCGCATGCCGGCGCACCGCGGCGGCGAGCGGCGTGAAATCCTGTCCCTTGCCGTCGCCGCCGGCAACGAGCACGCAGCGGCGGCCCAGGCCGGCCAAAGCGGCGACGGTCGCGCCGACGTTCGTGCCTTTGCTGTCGTCGTAGTACTCGACGTCGCGCACCGTCGCGATCAGCCGGCAGCGGTGCGGCTCGCCGTCGTAGGTGCGGAGCGCATGCAGCATCGCGCGCATCGGCAGGCCGATCGCGCGGCACAGCGCCAGCGCCGCGAGGGCGTTCAGCTGGTTGTGCGTGCCGCGGATCCGCAGCGCGTCGGCAGGCATCAGCCGGTTCAGCCGCAGCTCCGCATCGCCCCCCTTGCGACGCCGGCCCACGCCGTCGTCGTCGGCGAAGGCCTCGACCAGCCATGCGAAGCCGCCGTCGCGAACGACGCCGTAGCCCGGCGCCGCATCAGGAGCTTGGGATCCGAAACCGATTGCCGGCGGCTGCGCCGCCGCAGCGCTCGCGGTCGACGCGTCGCGACGCGCCGCGGCCGCACCGGCGTTCGCCGTTTCCGGCGCGCCGCTGTCCGCGCCGCTGTCCGCGCCGGCTTGCGCACTGCGCCGCGGCGCGCGCCGTCCGACCGCTGGCGCGGCCGACGCGGGCGGCATGGGCAGCCGGGGATGCGTGAGCGGATCGTCGCGGTTGAACACGCGCACCGTGTGCGCACCGTAGATGCGCTGCTTGGCCGCGACGTACGCGTCCATCGAGCCGTGCCAGTCCAGGTGGTCCTGGCTGACGTTCAGGATCGTCGCGCAGTCGGCGGCGAACGAATCCGACAGCGCGAGCTGGAAGCTCGACACCTCCAGCGCCCAGATCTGCGGCAGATCGTCGTGCGCCAGGCACTCGCGCAGCGCGTCGAGCGCCGCCGGCCCGATGTTGCCGGCCACGGCGACCCGCTGGCCGGCTGCGCGCGCCAGATGGCCGACCAGCCGCGTGGTCGTCGTCTTGCCGTTGGTGCCGGTCACGGCGATGAGCTTGGGCGCATAGCCGCGCTGCTCGCGCAGCTGCGCCAGCGCGCGCGCGAACAGCTCGAGCTCGCCGCACACCGGGATCCCGCGTTCGCGCGCCGCCTGCAGCAGCGGCCGCGCGGCGTCGCTGTCGGGCGGCAATCCGGGGCTCCACGCGATCAGCGCGACGCCGTCGAGCAGCGCCGGCGACAGCTCGCCGGCGATGAAACGCGCCTGCGGCAGCGTCGCGCGCAGCGCCGTCAGCTGCGGCGGCGCTTCGCGCGTGTCGGCGACGATCACGGTCGCGCGCTGCAGCGCGACCCAGCGGGCCATCGCGAGGCCGGAGTCGCCCAGACCGACGACGAGCACGGACGCGCCGTCGAGCGGGCGGTCGACGATGCCGTCGCGCTGCGGATCGGCCGGCACGCCGCCGGCGGCAGCCGCGTCGGCGTCGGAGGACTCGCGGGTGGGATCAATCATTCAGCGCAGCTTCAGCGTCGACAGTCCGAACAGCACCAGCATCATCGTGACGATCCAGAAGCGCACGACGACCTGCGATTCCTTGACGCCGCCGACTTCGAAGTGGTGGTGCAGCGGCGCCAT
>DATLGW010000334.1:0-5112 GCA_035540315.1 Burkholderiaceae bacterium
GCGGCAGCGGCCGGCCCAGCATCGCCTCGATCGTCGCGAGCTCCTCGCGCACTGCCTTGCCGACGAATGCCTGCATCGTCTGCTGCAGCGTGAACGACAGCCCGAGCTCGCCCAGCATCTGCGCCAGCACGCCGTTCGTGATCGGCTCGCTGTCGACCAGCACGCCGTCGCAATCGAAGATCACCGCGTCGAAACGCCGCGGCGCCGCTGCGATCGCGGCGCCGCCCGCGGCAGGTTCGGCCTGCGCGTTGCGCACCGGGCCCAACCGCTATTTCGCCGTGTGCGCGGCGCTGCGCTGCAGCCGCCGCTCCACGTAAGGCAGCCGGTCGGCGCCCCAGAATTTCTCGCCGTCGACGACCACCGTCGGCGCGCCGAAGATCTCGAGCCGCGCGGCCTCTTCGTTCAGCTCGACCAGCGCCTGCTTGATCTGCGGATCCTGCGTGCCGGCAGCGACCGCCTGCGGATCGGCGCCGACTGCGCGGGCGAGCCGCTCGAGCGTCTCGGGCGCCGACAGGTCGCCGTCGCGAGCGAACAGCTCGCGAAACGCCTCGTGCAGGAACGCGACCGCCTTGTCCGGTGCGTTTCGCTGCAGCCACAGCAGCGCGCGCGCCGCGTTCTGCGTCGGCTGCGGGAACCTCGACGGCATCCGGAATGGCACGCCATGGAACTCGGCGCTGCGCGCGAAGTCCATCACCGAATACTTCGCGCGCCACGGATGGCCCATCGTCAGCGGCACGCCGCCGGTGGTCTTGAAGATCACGCCGAGCAGGATCGGTTTCCAGCTCACGTGGTAGCCATGGCGCGCCGCGAGCTCCTCGATCCGCTCCGAGGCGATGTAGGAGTACGGCGAAGAGAAGTCGAAGTAGAAGTCGAGGTTCGGCATCGTCGGGTCAGCGAAGGTGCTGGCGCAGGAAAGCCAGGCTGCGCTCGAGCGCCAGCGTCGCGCTCTCGGCGTGCCAGGCCGGATGGCTGTAGCGGTTGAAGCCGTGACCGGCAGGATAGACGAACACCTGCGCCGACGGGTGGGTGTCGCGGATCTTCTGCACCGCGTCCATCGGAATGTGATCGTCGTTCTGGCCGAAGTGGGCGAGCAGCGGTGCCTGCAGCCGCTCGTGCAGGTACGGCAGCGTGCGGCCGCCATAGTAGCTGACCGCCGGCAACCCGAGCCGGGTTGCCGCCAGGTACGCGACCGAGCCGCCCCAGCAGTAGCCGACGACTCCCGTCGGCAGGTCGCCGGCGATCGCGCGCTGCGCGGCGCGGATGTCGCGCAGCGGCGCGTCCATGCCGAGCTGGTCGACCAGCGCGCGACCCTGCGCCATCGTCTCGGGCGTATAGCCGAGCTCGACGCCGGTCTCGATCCGATCGAAGAACGCCGGGGCGATCGCGAGCAGCCCCGCTTTCGCGTACTGCTCCGACAGCACCCAGCGGATGTGGTCGTTCACGCCGAAGATCTCCTGCGCGACGATCACGCAGCCGGTTGCGGTCCCGGCGGGGCGGGCGACGAAGGCGCGGACCGACTTGCCGTCGATCGCGTCGACCTGGACTGTTTCCATTGGACGAGTCTCCTGCGGCTCAAGCGTTCTATCATGCTCGCGGGCCAATCGACCAGGAGCAGCGGGGATGATCATCGACCACCGAACGTACACCCTTCACCCGGGGAAGATCAACGAATTCCTGAAGATCTATGGCAGCGAAGGGTATGCGATCCAGACCGAGCATCTGGGCGCGCCGTTCGGCTGGTTCACGTCGATGGACATCGGCCCGCTGAACCAGGTCGTCCACTTGTGGCGCTACGACAGCCTGGCCGACCGGGAGCAGCGGCGCGCGAAGCTGGCGGCGGATCCGCGCTGGCAGGCCTACCTGGCGAAAGTGATGCCGCTGATGATGCAGATGGAGAACAAGATCCTGAACCCGGCGCCGTTCTTCAAGCCGTGAGCGCGCGGGCGATCAGCATCCGCTGGATGTCGCTGGTGCCTTCGTAGATCTGGCACACGCGCACGTCGCGGTAGATCCGCTCGACCGGGAAATCGGCGACGTAGCCGTAGCCGCCGTGGATCTGGATCGCATCGGAACAGACGCGCTCGGCGATCTCGGAGGCGTACAGCTTGCCCATCGCCGCCTCTTTCAGGCACGGCACGCCTGCGTCCTTCAGCGCTGCCGCGTGCAGCACGAGGCGCCGCGCCGCTTCGATTCGCGTCGCCATGTCGGCGAGCCGGAACTGCACGGCCTGCTGCTCGAAGATCGGCTTGCCGAACGCGGTGCGCTCGTTCGCGTAGCGCAGCGCCGCATCGAACGCCGATCGCGCCATGCCGACCGCCTGCGCGCCGATGCCGATGCGTCCGCCTTCCAGGCCGGACAGCGCGATCTTGTAGCCTTGTCCCGGTTCGCCGATCAGGTGGTCGGCTGGGATGCGGCAGTTGTCGAGCACGATCTGCGCCGTGTCGGATGCGCGCTGGCCGAGCTTGTCCTCCAGTCGCGTGACGACGTAACCCGGCGCGCTGGTGGGAACCGCGAACGCCGACATCCCGCGCTTGCCCGCGTCGCGGTCGCTGACGGCGATCACGATCGCGACGTCGGCATTGCGGCCCGACGTGATGAACTGCTTGACGCCGTTCAGCACCCAGCCGTCGCCGTCGCGTTCGGCGCTCGTGCGCAGCGCGGCCGCGTCGGAGCCCGCCTGCGGCTCGGTCAGGCAGAACGCGCCGAGCATTTCGCCGCCCGCGAGCGGGCGCAGCCAGCGCTCCTTCTGCGTATCGGTGCCCCACGCGAGAAAAATCGCGCAGACCGGGCAGTTGTTGACCGACACGATCGTCGAGGTCGCGCCGTCGCCGGCGGCGATCTCCTCGAGGATCGTCGCGAGCGCCGTGTAGTCCAGCCCCGCGCCGCCCCAGCGCTCGGGCACCGCGACGCCGTAGCAGCCCAGCGCGGCCAGCCCCCGCAGCGCCTGCTTGGGGAACGACGCGTCGCGGTCCCAGCGCGCTGCATGCGGCGCGATCTCGGCCGCGACGAACTCGCGCACCGCGTCGCGGATCAGCCCCAGATCCTGCGCTTGCGTCATCGCCGCCGAGCCATGACCTCGATCTCGACCTTGATCCGCGGATCGACCAGCCCGACGACCACGGCCGTCGCTGCCGGCCGCGCATTGACGAAGTAGCCGCCGAAGATCGGCCCGAGCCGCTCGAACAGCGCCGCGTCGGTCAGGTAGTAGCGCACGCGCACGACGTCGTCGAGGGCGCAGCCGGCCTGCGCAAGCGCCTCGCGGATGTTCTCGAAGCACTTGTGCGTCTGCGCGACCGCATCGTCGTCGATCGTCATCGTCTGGTAGTCGAACCCGGTCGTGCCCGACACATGGACGTAGTTGTCGTCGACGACCGCGCGCGAATAGCCGACCAGCGCCTCGAAATGCGAGTCCGACGAGATCTGCCGCCTTTCACCCGAATCGTCCATCTGTCCCACTCCTGGTCACCATGCGAGCGGCTGCCCGCGCCAATCGAAGAAACCTCCGCCGGGATATGCGGCGGCGTCGCCGATCACCCGCCGCATGCCGGCAATGCTGTCGACGACGTCGACGTCGGCATTGGGCCCGCCCATGTCGGTGCGGACCCAGCCCGGATGCAGCGCCAGCACCCGCACGCCCTGGCGGCCGTATTCGTTGTGCGCGAGCTTCGCGACCATGTTGACCGCGGCCTTCGACACCCGGTACAGCATGCCGTAGCTGGCGCCGGCTTCGGTGATCGAACCCATGCGGCTCGACACGAACGCCAGCGTGCCCTGCGCAGTCGCCAGCAGCGGCGCGAGCAGCGGCACCAGCCGCATCGGCCCGAGCACGTTCGTTCGCATCACCAGCTCGAACTGCTCGTCGGTCGGCGGCGACAGCATCGTGCTGTTGCGCGGGCCGTAGACGCCGGCGTTGAGCACCGCCACGTCGACGCGCTCGCCGTCGAGCTGCCAGCCCACGTTGCGCAAATCGGCCGGCTCGTGCACGTCGAGCTTCAGCGTGTGCGCGCCCAGATCGCGCAGCTTCAGCCGGTCGGGCTCGCTGCGGTGCGTCGCGTAGACGGTCCAGCCGGCCGACTGGTACTGGCGCGCGAACTCGAACCCGATGCCGCGCGAGGCGCCGACGACCAGCGCGGTCGGCATGGCCTGTTGCCGCTTCGCGCCGCTACGAGAGCAGCTCGATGCCGACCGCGGTCGCCTCGCCGCCGCCGATGCACAGCGACGCGACGCCGCGGCGTCCGCCGCGCTTGCGCAGCGCGCCGATCAGCGTGACGATCAGCCGCGCGCCCGATGCGCCGATCGGATGCCCGAGCGCGCATGCGCCGCCGTGCACGTTGACCTTGTCGTGCGGCAGGTTGTGCTCCTTCATCGCCGCCATCGCGACCACTGCGAACGCCTCGTTGATCTCGTACAGGTCGACGTCCTTGCTCGACCAGCCGGTCTTGTCGTACAGCTTGCGGATCGCGCCGACCGGCGCGGTCGTGAACCACTGCGGCTCCTGCGAATGGGTCGTGTGCGCGACCAGCGTCGCCAGCGGCTTCGCGCCGAGCTTGTCGGCCGTCGAGCGGCGCATCATCACCAGCGCGGCCGCGCCGTCGGAGATCGACGACGAGCTCGCGGCGGTCACGGTGCCGTCCTTGCGGAACGCCGGGCGCAGCGTCGGGATCTTCTCGATGCTCGCCTTGAACGGGCTCTCGTCCTTGGCGATCGTGACCTCGCCCTTCTTGCCGGCGACCTTGACGGCGGCGATCTCCCATTCGAAGCTGCCGTCGTTGTTCGCCGCCTGCGCGCGCTGCGTCGACGCGATCGCGAATTCGTCCTGCTCGCCGCGGGTGAAGCAGTACTTGCCCGCGCAATCCTCGGCGAAATGGCCCATCGACTTGCCGCCGCCGGCGGGGTTGTGCTCGTAGGCGTCTTCCAGGCCGTCGAGCGCCATGTGGTCGAACACGTGCGCATGCCCGTAGCGGTAGCCGCCGCGGCCCTTGAGCAGCAGGTAAGGGGCGTTGCTCATGCTCTCCATGCCGCCGGCGACGACGACGTCCTGGCTGCCGACCGACAGCAGGTCGTGCGCGAGCATTGCGGCCTTCATCCCCGAGCCGCAGACCTTGTTGATCG
>DATLGW010000335.1:0-9374 GCA_035540315.1 Burkholderiaceae bacterium
CGCGCTCACGATGGCAGCCGCCCGGCGCCGAGCGACAGCTGCCGCACCGACGCCAGCCGCGACAGCGGCAGGTGGGTGGCGACGATCGCAGCGCCGTGCTGCGCCGCGTGGGCCGCCAGCAGCTGCTGCAGCAACTCGGTGCCGTCCTGGTCGAGCGCCGCGCTCGGCTCGTCGAGCAGCCACAGCCCGCGCGGCGGCAGCGCCGGCTCGACGGTTGCGCCGGCCGGCTGCGCAGGGAGTGTCGGCGTCGCGTGCTCCAGCGCGAGCACCAGCCGCGCCAGCTGCAGCCGCTGGCGCTGGCCCTGCGACAGCCGGCGTGCTTCGACGTCGCGGTGCCGCCGCAGGCCGACCTGCTCGAGCGCGCCAAGCAGCATCGGCTCGGCCGCGGCCGTCCCGCCTGCGGCGGTGCCGTCGAGCGCCGCATTGATCGCCAGGTTCTCCAGCGCCGTCAGCTCCGGCTTGCTGCCGGGCGCATGTCCCTGATACAGCGCGAAGCCGCGCACTGCGGCCGGGGGCACCGGCGCGCCGCCGCACGACAGCTGCCCCGCCGCCAGCGGCGTCAGCCCGATCAGCGCGCGCAGCAGACTGGACTTGCCCGATCCGTTCGGGCCGGTCAACAGCAGCACCTGCCCGCGCCCGACGTCGAAATCGATCGCATCGAACAGGCGCCGCGCGCCGCGCACCAGCGCCAGCCCCCGGCCGGCGAACGCGGCACCGGTCATTGGACGATGGTGTCGATCACCGCCGAGGCCGCGGCGCCGTCGGCCGGCGAGATCACTGCCGATACGCCCTGCAGATCGCCTGCGGCCGCCGCGGCGCTGCCGGCGCGCGAGATCCGGGCGACGATCGCGACCCGCTCGGCACCGGACAGCCGCGCCGACGGCGTCATCGCCATCGAGTCGTCGAGCGTGAAGCTGCCGGGCAGCGCGGCGGCGGTCGTTCGCAGCACCGCGACCGGCGGGCCGACCGGCACGCCGCGTTCGTCGACCGCACGCGCGACGACGAACAGCGTGTCCTGCGGCGAGACCTGCTCGCGCAGCGCCGGCGCGAGCGACACCTGCACGTCGACGCGGGCGGCGCCCGGCGCGGCCGCGGCTGCGAGCGGTGCGCGTCCGGCCTTCAGGTTCTCGACGAACTGGCCGATCTGCGCGGCCTGCGGCGAATCCGGCGGCAGCAGCGCCAGCAGCCGCTGCCAGTGCGCGAGCGCATCGGCCGCGCGGCCTTGCGTGACCGCGTAGGCGCCGGCCAGCGCGAGCGCCTTCTGGTTGTCGGCGTCGAGCTCGAGCGCGCGGCGCACCAGCTCGATCGGCCGCCCGTCGAGCCGCGCGCCTTGCAGCTGCGCGATCGCATCGGCCAGATCGACTGCGGCCTGTGCGCTGTCGGGCTGCAGGGCGTGCGCCCGCTCGAACGCGTCGCGCGCGGCGTCGAGCCGCCCGCGCGCCATCTCCGCGCGGCCCAGCAGATGCCATGCGTCGGCGCGTTGCGGCTCGGCCTGCGCGCGTGCGCGCAGCTGCTCGGCGAGCCGGTCCAGATCGGCGTCCGACGCGCCCTGCGCCAGCAGTTGCGGCGCGACGATCTCCGGGAACCCGCTGGCCAGATAGAACGCGAGCGCCGGCAGCGCGAGTAGCAGCGCGATCGCGACAGCCAGCGCCGGTCGCCGCCGCGGCATCGACGGCGCGGCGGCGCCGGGCGCCGACGCCGGATCGCCTGCGGCGGCCGACCCGGACCGCTGATCCGGACGCGCATCGTCGTCGAGGTCGTGGCGCACCTGCGCCGCGAACTCGGCGAGCGCGCTGCGCCGCTGCGGCGAACCGGCCGGCAGCGACTCGAGCTCCCGCTCGAGCTCGCGGCGGCGCTCGCGCAGCACCGCCAGGTTCGCATCGCGGGTGCGGTCGGCGTCGGCCGGCGCGCGGCTGCGGACCAGCGGCAGCGCGACCCAGACGCCGATCGCCAGCGCGACCAGCACGAACGAAAGCAGCAACAGCAGATACGCTGTCAAATCAAAGATCCTTGCCTTGCGGGAAGCCCTGCGCGGGCAACCTACTACTATGCCACAGCCGGATCGGCGCCCGCGGCGCCCGGAGGCGGCGCGGGCCGCTGCCGCAGCAGGTGCGCGGCCAGCTCGACGAAACCGGCGCCGCTGCGCGCGGCCGTCACGTACGCGGGCAGCGGGTCGATGCGGCCGGCGAAGTCGGCGACGTTCGCCATGCCGACGCTGTTCGGGAAGAACCCGAACATCGGCGCGTCGTTCGGCGAGTCGCCGGCGAACACCCAGCGGTCGCGGTCGCGGTCGACGTTGATCCCCCACAGCTCGGCCAGGCACTGGCGGGTCGTCGCGAGCTTGTCGTAGTCGCCGAACCAGCCGTTGACGTGGATCGAGCTGACCTTCACCGTCAGCCCCTCGGCGCGCATCAGCGCGACGATGCGCTCGACTGCCGGCTGCGGCAGCGCCGGCACGTCCTCGCACCAGTCGATCGCCAGGTCGGCGGCGCGGTACGGCTGATCGGAGGCGAGCGCGCAGCCGGGGACGGCGGCGAGCACCCGCTGCGCGATCCGCGCCAGATCGTCGCGGCGGGCGCGCCGCGCGGCGTCGTCGAGGCGATACACCGTACGAAGCCGCCGCGCGCGCGCATCGAATGCCATGTAGAACGCGCCGTTCTCGCCGACCACCGCGTCGACCGGCCACATCCGCGCAATGTGGTCGCACCAGCCGGCCGGCCGGCCGGTGACGGGCACCACGCGCAAGCCGCTGCGCTGCAACGACTCGAGCGCCGCGTAGGCGGCGGCCGTCAGGCGGCCGTCGGTCGTCAGCGTGTCGTCGATGTCGGTCAGCACGCCGGCAAGCGCCGCGCCCGGCCGCAGGCGTGCCAGCGGCTGCATCGTCGATGCGGGTGCGGCCACGGCGGCGTCAGCGCGCGGCGGCAGTTCGCGGCACGCGTCCCTCCAGCGGGTACGCCGGGTCGTTGTAGCCGGGAGTCGACGGGTGACCCGGCGCAACCAGCGGGTCGATCAGCGCCTCGTCGACCGGCTCGAACCGGTGCGCGAGCGCGCCGACGTACTCGCGCATCTGCTCGACCGTGCGCGGACCGACGATCGCGCTGGTGACCAGCGCATTGTTCAATACCCAGTTGACTGCGAACTGTGCCGCGGTCATGCCGCGCGACTCGGCAAACTCGCGAATCCGCTGTGCCAGCCGCAGCGATTCGTCGCGCCACTCGGTCTGCATGATCCGCTTGTCGTTGCGGCCGGCGCGGCTGTCGGCCGGCGCGGCCTCGCCGGGGCGGTACTTGCCGGCCAGCACGCCGCGCGCGATCGGCGAATACGACGCGACGCCGATGCCGTAGTGGCCGCAGGCCGGCAGCACTTCGACCTCGGGCATCCGGTTCATCGCGTTGTAGTACGGCTGGCACACGACCGGCGGCGCGATGCCGGCGTCGCGGCACAGGTTCACGACCTCCGCAATCCGCCATGCGCGGAAGTTCGACACGCCGAAGTAGCGGATCTTGCCCCAGCGGATCAGGTCGCCGAGCGCAGCGACCGTCTCTTCGAGCGGCGTGCCGTGATCCTCCCGGTGCAGGTAGTAGATGTCGACGTGATCGGTCCCCAGGCGCCGCAGCGATTCGTCGATCGCGCTCGTCAGCCATTTCCGGCCCAGCCCGCGCCGGTTCGGATCCGGCGTCGCGTTGCCGCTGAGAATCCCCATCGGGTTGCCGACTTTCGTCGCAACGACCCAGCGCTGCCGTTCGGCCGCGATCGCGCGCCCGACGATCCGCTCGGACTCGCCGTCAACATAGGCATCGGCGGTGTCGACGAAGTTGATGTCTGCGTCGCGCGCGAGCGCGACGATCTCGCGCGCGGCCGCCTCGTCGGCGCGGTCGCCGAACATCATCGTACCCAGGCACAACGGCGAGACGTGCAGCCCGCTGCGGCCGAGGCGTCGATAGGTCATCGGAAATTCCTTCGCGGCACGGTGTCGGCCGCTATTTTCATACAATCGGCATCTGCAGGCACCGCGGCAGCCCGATTCGGGTGTCCGGCGCCTGCCGGGAACGCTCGCGCACCGCGCGGCACAACAGGGACCGAGGGAGCCGATGCCAGACGAAATCGAACCGTTCCGGATCGGAATGATCCTCGCGATGTGGCTGCTCGGCTGGGTCGGGCTGCAACTGCTGATGCGGATGTTGCGGCGCGTGCTGGTGCTGCGCGTCGAGGCGATCGAGACGCAGAAGCGCTTCGATACGATGATGCGGGCGTTCCGCTATACCGCGAACGCGATCGTGCTCATCATCGTGGCCGTGCTGGTGCTCGCCGAGCTCGGCGTGTCGATCGCGCCGATCCTGGGGGCCGCGGGGGTGGCCGGCATCGCGGTCGGTTTCGCCGCGCAGAGCCTGGTGAAGGATTTCTTCCGCGGCATCTTCCTGCTGCTCGAGAACCAGGTGCGGGTCGGCGACGTGGTCGAGGTCGCAGGCCGCGGCGGGTTCGTCGAGGAGGTCACGCTGCGCTACGTGCGGCTGCGCGATTACGAGGGCAACGTGCTGTTCGTGCCGAACGGCGAGATCGGCGTCGTCGTCAACCGCAGCGTCGGGTTCGCGTTCGCGGTGCTCGACATCGGCATCGCGTACCGCTCCGACGTCGACAAGGCGATCGCGCTGTTGCGCGAGGTCGCGAACCAGTTGCGCGAGGACGACGAGTGGCGCGCGCGGATCCTCGAGCCGATCGAGATCGCCGGCGTCGACCGCTGGGCGGATTCGGCGGTGATCATCCGCGGCCGCATCAAGGTCGTGCCGTTGCAGCAGTGGAATGTCAAGCGCGAGATGCTGCGCCGCCTGAAGCTGCGGTTCGATCGCGAGGACATCGAGATCCCGTATCCTCACATGATGCTGTACCTGGGCGACCGCAACGTCGCCGACGCGCTGGCCGTTCGCGACGACGCGAACGCGCAGCCGTCGCGGATCGCCGGCTGAAGCGACGCGCAGCCGAGGCGGCGAGAGTGGTTGATTTTGGCGCGGCCGTCGTGCCGCATTGCACGGAGACCCGATGCTGAAGACTCTGGTATGGCGTTTTGCGCTGCCGACGCTGATCGCAATCGCTGCGGCCGCGTATTTCGCCGTGCCCTACGTCGACCGCGTGCTGACCGAGTGGTTCCTCGCCGACGTCGAGATGCGCGCGCGACTGGTGATGAACTCGATGGGCGAAACGCTGCCGCGGCTGCTCGACGACGCCGCGCAGCCGACGCTGCGCCGCTACCTGGCGGGGGTCACGACCGACGAGCGGCTGCTCGCCGTGCTGGTCTGCCGGCCCAACGGACAGCCGATCCACATGACCGAGCGCACGCCGCCGCAGGTCGGCTGCGGGCTGGCCACGCAGCCCGACGAGCCGGCGTACCGCGTGCTGAAGACGCCGACCGGCCTGGTTCATCTGTCGCGCTTCGATCTGGGAACGCCGGCGGCGCCCGACGCGCGCGTGCTGCTCGTGCACGACCTGAGCTTCGTCGACCGCCGCCAGTCGACGGTGCGCGACTACATCATCGTGATGGCGCTGGTGTCGACGGTGATCGTCGTGCTGCTGACGGTCGTGGTCGCCTGGCTGGTGCTCAGGCGCTGGGGCACTGCGCTGATCCGCGACATCAAGAGCCGCCGCTTCATGGACGACGGCGATTCGGGGATCGGTCCCAGCCTGCCGATCCTGTCGCAGGTACGCCAGGTGCTGCGCGAGATCGAGCGCGATCAGCGGCTGGAGATCGATTACCAGGAGAACTGGACGCCGCGCGCGCTGCAGCACGTGGTCAAGGAGCAGCTCGATTCGCCGCAGATGATCGTCGTGTCGAATCGGCAGCCGTACGTGCACAACCGCGGTCCCGACGGCAAGCCGCAGGTCCAGGTGCCCGCCAGCGGCATGGTGACCGCGCTCGAGCCGATCATCCGCGCCTGCTCGGGCGTGTGGATCGCGCACGGCAGCGGCAACGCCGACCGCGACGTCGTCGACCTGCACGACCGCGTCGGCGTGCCGCCGTCGGACCCGGCCTACATGCTGCGCCGCGTATGGCTGACCGAGACCGAGGAGGAAGGCTACTACTACGGCTTCTCGAACGAAGGCCTGTGGCCGCTGTGCCACCTCGCCTACGTGCGCCCGGCGTTCCGCGAGAACGACTGGACCCAGTACCAGGCGGTCAACGCGAAGTTCGCCGAGGTCGTCGCGCGCGAGAACCGTGCCGACAACCCGGTCGTGCTGATCCAGGACTATCACTTCGCGCTGCTGCCGGCGCTGGTGCGCCAGCGGATCCCGCGCGCGACGGTCGCGCTGTTCTGGCACATCCCGTGGCCGAACTCGGAGACTTTCGGCGTGTGCCCGTGGAAGGTCGAGCTGCTGCGCGGCATGCTGATGGCCGACATCGTCGGCTTCCATACCCGATACCACTGCCAGAACTTCCTCGAGACCTGCGACCGCTATCTCGAATGCCAGATCGATCACGAGCACATGACGGTGACGATCCAGGGGCACGTGTGCCAGATCGCGCCGTACCCGATCTCGATCGAATGGCCGCCCCGATGGCTCGAGCAGCTGCCGTCGGCCGAGGAATGCAAGCGACAGGTGCGGGAGCGCTACGGCCTGTCCGATCGCGTGCACGTCGGCGTCGGCGTCGAGCGCTGGGATTTCACGAAAGGGATCGTCGAGCGCTTCCGCGCAATGGAGCTGCTGCTGGAGACCCGGCCCGAGTGGCGCGGCCGCGTGACGTTGCTGCAGGTCGCCGCGCCGACGCGCAGCAAGCTGCCCGCCTACCAGCAGCTGCGGCAGGAGACCGAGGAGGGCGCCGCTCGCGTCAACGAGCGCTTCGGCACCGAGGACTGGAAGCCGATCGTGCTGATCAGCGAGCACCAGGAGCCGCTGCAGGTGTTCGAGCTGTATCGCGCCGCCGACTTCTGCCTGGTCAACAGCCTGCACGACGGCATGAACCTGGTGGCCAAGGAGTTCGTCGCCGCGCGCGACGACGACGACGGCGTGCTGATCCTGTCGACGTTCGCCGGCGCATCGCGCGAGCTGATCGAGGCGCTGCTGGTCAATCCCTACGACATCGCCGAGACCGCGGGCGCGATCCTGCAGGCGCTCGAGATGCCGCGCGAGGAACGGCACGAGCGGATGCGGCTGATGCGACGCACGGTCAAGGAGAACAACGTCTACCGCTGGGCCGGTCGCATGCTGATGGACGCCGCGCGCGTGCGGCGACGCGACCAGTTGCGCCGGCTGACCGAGCAGGCCGCGCAGCAGATCCGCAAGATCGCCTGAGCACAGAGGGTCTGGCCGAACCGCCGCGCGCGCCGGCACGCTCCGGCGTGCGCGTCAGTACGCTTCCTCCCACGGCCGCGACAGCCGCAGCGCGCACAGGATCAGCCCGACCATGCTGTAGGTCTGCGGGAAATTCCCCCACAGCTCGCCGGTCTGCGGCGCGACGTCCTCGGCCAGCAACCCCAGCGGGTTGCGGACCTGCAGCAGGCGCTCGAACAGCGCGCGGGCGCGTTCATGCTCGCCCAGGTGCGTCAGCGCGAGGATCCACCACTGCGTGCACACCAGGAACGCGCTCTCGGGCACGCCGAAGTCGTCTTCCTCGTCGTAGCGCAGCAGGAAGTCGCCGCGCCGCAGTCGCGCTTCGATCGCGCGCACCGTCGCCGGGAAGCGCGGGTCGGACGCCGGCAGGAACTGCAGCTCGGCCAGCAGCAGCAGGCTCGCGTCGAGCCGGTCGCCGCCGAACGTAGCGACGAACGCGTTCAGCCGCGGATTCCATGCGCGCTCGCAGATCGTCGCGTGGATCCGCGCGGCGTTCGCGCTCCAGTGCGCATGGCGGTCGTGCAACCCCAGGTGGCGTGCGATCCGGGCCAGCCGGTCGCAGGCGGCCCAGCACATCACGCTGGAGAACGTGTGGATGCGGCTGGTGCCGCGCAGCTCCCACAGACCCGCATCGGGAGCCGCGTGCACGTCGACTGCGCGCGCGCCCAGCTTCTCGAGCTCGGCGAAGATCTCGAAGTCGGCCGAATGGTCGAGTCGCTGGTCGAAGAACGCATGCGCGACCGCGAGCACGACCTCGCCGTACACGTCGTTCTGCACCTGGTGATACGCGGCGTTGCCGATGCGCACCGGACCCATGCCGCGGTAGCCCGGCAGCGTCGGCACCTCGGACTCGGCCAGCGACTGCTCGCGCGAGATCCCGTACAGCGGCTGCAGCGGCGCGCCGCGCGAGTCTGCGACCAGGTTCAGGATGTAGTCGATGTAGCGCTGCATCGTGCCGGTCGCGCCGAGCCGGTTCAGCGCGTTGACGACGAAATAGGCGTCGCGCAGCCAGCAGAAGCGGTAGTCCCAGTTGCGACCGCTGTCGGCCGCTTCCGGAATCGACGTCGTGACCGCGGCGAGCACGGCGCCGGTGTCGTCGTACGCGTTCAGCTTCAGCGTGATCGCCGCGCGGATCACGACGTCCTGCCATTCGAGCGGCACCGCGAGGCTGCGGACCCAGCGCAGCCAGTGGCCGCGGGTCTCGTCGAGGAAACGGCGGCCGATCTCGCCGGGCGCGCCGTCGACGGTCTCGTCGGGGCCGAACAGCATCGTGACCGGCTCGGTCAGGAAAAACGGCCGCTCCTCGGTGATCGCGGTCACCGGCACGTCGGTCGTCAGCCGCGCGGCGTTCGGCGCCGTGCCGTAGCGGATGTGGTGCGCGCCGCTGGTCTGCTCGGCCGGCGCCGCGCCGTACTCGCGCGCCGGGCGCGAGCGGATCGTCACCCGCGGCCGGCCGCGCAGCGGGCGCACGATCCGCACCAGCATCGCCGGATTGAACATCCGGCCGTACAGGTAGAAGCGCGGCGCGAAATCGACGACCTCGACCTCGTTGCCGGCCTCGTCGCGCAGTCGAGTCGACAGGATCGGCGTGTTCGTCAGGTACTGCTGCGATGCGCCGGCCTGCTGCTCGAGCATGACGTCGATCCAGCCGAACGCCGGACGCGGCTGCCCCGACAGCAGCGCGCTGCAGATCGGGTCGCCGTCGAAGCGGGGATAACACGACCAGACGATGCCGGCGTTTCGATCGATGAGGGCGCTGATGCGGGAGTTGCCGATCAGTCCGAGGTCGAGGTTCTGCATCGCGGCGATGGTACGCAGCGTCCTTCGCTGCGCAACCCCGCAATTACCGCGATTGCGAAGACAGCCAAGCGTTGGCCGCGCCGCGCAGCGCCGCGTACGGATCGACCAGCACGGCCGCCGGCACGGTCTGAAGCCACACGCCGAAGCGGCCCTTGGTCTCGAAGCGGCGCCTGAAGTCCGCATGCGACAGCAGGCCGGTGATCCGCGGCACGATGCCGCCGGCGGCGTGACGATCGGCGGCGGCATCGTGC
>DATLGW010000336.1:0-4812 GCA_035540315.1 Burkholderiaceae bacterium
GCGCGGGCCGGCGGCGGCGCAGCAGGTCGCTGCGGCCGCGCCCGCCGACGCGCCGCCGCTGGCGGCGCCGTCGCGCAGCGAGACCCGCGAGATCGTCGACTATCTGCGCCGCCACGCGCAGCGGCCGCTGTCGGTGCACGACAACCCGCGGCTGGCGCGCGATCTCGACACGCCCGCCGGCAAGATGTTCGAGCAGGCGTGCGCGCAGTGCCACGCGCTTCCCGACCCGCGCAGCCATACTGCGGCCGAATGGCCGGCAGTCGTGCACCGGATGGAGCGCAACATGTTGTGGATGAACCGGATCGTCGGCTCGCGCGCCGACCCGCGCGAGCCCCAGCTGCGCCCGTCGGAGATCATCGGATTCCTGCAGCGGCATGCGCGGCGTTAGGAAGCATTGACGATGCTGAAGTGGGTCATCGCCGTGACGATCGCGCTGTTCCTGTTCTCGGGACTGATGCCGTTCCTGCGCCGCTTGGGGATCGGTCGGCTGCCGGGGGACTTCCAGTTTCGGCTGTTCGGCCGCGACTTCTCGATTCCGCTGACCTCGACGATCCTGTTGTCGCTGATCGCGATGCTGCTGATGCGGCTGATTTGACGGCGATCGGCTACAGGGACACGAGGTGTCGCGGTGCCGCGCCGCGGACCGCCTGCACCGGGATCGCCGAGTCGAACGTGACGAATCGGCCTGCGTGGCGCACGGCGAGCGCAAGCAGGTAGACGTCCGTCATCTGTCGCGGCCCGTGAATTCGGGCTGCATCGACGACGTCGGAATCGAGCAGACTGAAATCGTCGGCCCAGAACTCGTGATAGGGCTGCGTCGTCGCCTCGCGCAGCCGATCGGCGATCGCGCGAATTGGCACCGCGCCCGGATAACTCGGATGCGACATGATCCGCACGCATCCGTTCTGGCTGATCGGGCACGACGCCCACCCGCTTCGCCCGTTCGCCGCGAACCAGTCGATGGCTCGATCGTGCAGCGTATGGCGCGCATCGAGGAGCGCGATCAGCACGTTCACGTCGAGCAGAGCGCGCATCAGTAGGCGTCGTCTTCGCGCAGCCTGTCGATCAGCTCGTCGGTGACGATTCCGGCCTCGCGCGGGAACGGCCGAAAGCCGTGGACCGTCTTCGGCTCGCGGGCGGCTCGCGCAGCCGGCGGCGTCGTCAGCGCCGTGCGTG
Organism: Burkholderiaceae bacterium; assembly: GCA_035540315.1. Taxonomy (GTDB): domain Bacteria; phylum Pseudomonadota; class Gammaproteobacteria; order Burkholderiales; family Burkholderiaceae_E; genus DATLGW01. Next base: position 1,177 of record DATLGW010000336.1, read on the forward strand.
CCAGCTCGGACACGACTGCGCCCAGCGTTTTCTTCTCCCGCCGGGCGCGCTCCTTCGCGGCTTGAAGCACGTCATCGTCGATGTCGAGCGTGGTGCGCATGCATCAGATGCTAATGCATCACGCCGACAGTGGCAAGCCGCGGCACCGCCGGGCGATGCGGGGACTCCGCCCACGCCAAGTCATGCGGACCCGCCTAGATGCGCCGATCCCCCAGACGCTCGGCGATCTGCGCGACCCGGGCTGCGCGGACCCGCGTCGCGATCAGCTCCGGACGGTCCTGCACGCCGGCGGCGATTGCGCCGGCATCGACCGACGCGGCGGCAGCGAGCGCGTCGAGCAGCCGCTGCGCCTGCGGATACGGCCGCGCATGCAGGCCGCCGCCGCGGCCGCGGTGGTCGGCTTCGCAGGCCTGCAGCATCTGCTCGAAGCGCTGCGGCCGGCGCAGCGCGTCGGTGCGCTCGAGCAGCTTCATGATCGTCGCCGGCTTCAGTTCGGCGGCGCGGTGCACGTTGCCGTGCTCGCGCGCGACGATCACCGCCAGGTCGCGGCAGTCGTTCGGCACCTTCAGCCGCTCGCACAGCTGCAGCACCAGCTCGACCGACCGCGCCTCGTGCTGGATGTGCCGCGGCAGCACGTGTGGCGGCGTCAGTCCCTTGCCGAGATCGTGCGTCAGCGCCGCGAACCGCACCGGCAGCGGTGCGCGCATCTTCGCAGCGCAGTCGATCACCATCATCACGTGCACGCCGGTGTCGACCTCGGGATGGTGATCGGCGCGCTGCGGCACGCCCCAGAGCCGGTCGAGCTCGGGGATCAGCCGCGCGAGCGCGCCGCAGCCGCGCAGCACCTCGAACATCCGCGACGGCACCGGCTCCATCAGGCCGCGCGCGAACTCCTGCCACACGCGCTCGGGCACCAGCGCGTCGACCTCGCCCGAGTCGGCCATCGCGCGCATCAGCGCGACCGTCTCGGGCGCGACCTCGAAGTCCGAGAACCGCGCTGCGAAGCGCGCGACGCGCAGGATGCGCACCGGATCTTCGGCGAATGCGTCGCTGACGTGGCGCAGCACGCGCGCGCGCAGGTCGCGCTCGCCGCCGTACGGATCGATCAGCCGGCCCTCGGCGTCTCGGGCCATTGCGTTGATCGTCAGGTCGCGACGCCGCAGATCGTCCTCGAGCGTGACGTCGGGCGAATATCGGACCTGGAACCCCTTGTAGCCGCGCGCCGTCTTGCGCTCGGTGCGCGCCAGCGCGTATTCCTCGTTCGTGCGCGGATGCAGGAACACCGGGAAGTCGCGCCCGACCGGTCGGAACCCCTGCGCCACCAGCGCTTCGGGCGTGGCGCCGACGACGACCCAGTCGCGGTCGTTGACCGGCAGCCCGAGCAGCTCGTCGCGCACCGCGCCGCCGACGACGTACACCTGCATCGGCGCGTCAGGCCTTCATCAGCGTCGCGCGCGCTCGCGCGCGGTCATGAATCGCGACGACGGCCTGCCGAGGTAGGTCGGCGCGATCGCCGTCACCGCCGCGGGCCGGATGCCGAGCAGCGGATCGAGCGGCCCGTGGGCGACGTTCGGGACCTTCATCGATTCGAGGTTGTCGCGCGACATCAGCGTGCGGCCCGGCAAGTGCTCGAGCAGCCACGCCTGCAGCCGCGCCAGCCATTCCGGCGGCACCAGGATCCGGCGTCGATGGCCGCTCGCGCGCCCGGCGAGCTCGACCAACTCGCGCAGCGTCAACACCTCGGGCCCGGCGAGCTCGAAGCAGCGGCCGTGGCTTTGCGGCAGATCGAGGACGTTGACGATTGCCTGCGCGACGTCGGCGACGTAGATCGGCTGGAACTTCGCGTCCGCCATCGGCAGCAGCATCACCGGCGAGAATCGCTGCAGCTTCGCGAACAGGTTCAGGAACCGGTCCTCCGGCCCGAACATCACCGATGGGCGCAGGATCGTCCAGTGCAGCTCCGATTCGCGCACGATCCGCTCGGCGGCGGCCTTCGAGCGCAGGTACCGCGACGGCGCCGAGCGCTCGCCGTCGTCGGTGACGCCCAGCGCGCTGACGTGGATCAGCCGCCGCTTGCCGCTTGCGCGGCAGGCGTCGACGAGCTTGCGCACGATGTCGACGTGCGCGTCGTCGAAGTCCGGACCCCAATCGGGCGCGCGCCGGTCCGGCGGGCGCCCGTGCAGCACGCCGGCGAGGTTGATCACCGCGTCGTTCGCCGCGACCAGCCGCTGCAGCGCGGCGCCGTCGTGCACGTCGAGCTCGACCACGTCGACGGTCGGCAGCAGGATCAGGTGCCGCGCGCGCATGTAGCGCCGCGTCGGCACGACGACCCGGCGAATCTGCGCCGACAGGCGCGGCACCAGATGGCGGCCCAGGAAGCCCGAGCCGCCGATGACGACGATCCGTTCGTGCGTGATGCCGATCAGCATGGCGGGAATCATAAGGCGGGATCCGCGCTGCGGCGCGTCGTCCGGAGCGCCGTCAGGGTCACGCGACCCTCGGCCGGGCGCGCCGTCGTGTTGCGGCGCGCCGGCTCGCGCGCCGCGCTCAGGGCAGCTCGGACGCGTGCGGCTGGCGCGGTTGCACGAGCCCCAGGCGCGACTTCAGCGACTGCGGCTGCCCGGTGAACATCGCGGCGTAGATCGTCGCATTCGACAGTACCGCTTTCACGTAGCCGCGCGTTTCGGTGAACGGGATCGTCTCGGCGAAGATCGCGCCTTCGACCGGCCGCTCGAGCGTCGAGCGCCACGCCTTCGGGCGGCCCGGTCCGGCGTTGTAGGCGGCCGATGCCAGCAGCGGCGAGCCGTCGAGATCGTCGAGCACGGCGCGCAGGTAGAACGTGCCCAGCTGCAGGTTCGTTTCGAGATCGTTGATCCGGCCTTGCGTGAAGTCGCGCATTCCCATCTTGCGCGCGACCCAGCGCGCAGTGGCCGGCATCAGCTGCATCAGACCCGATGCGCCCGCCGACGAACGCGCATCCATGATGAACCGCGATTCCTGGCGGATCAGCCCGTAGACCCAGGCCGGATCGAGCTCTCGCTCGGCGGCGTTCGCATTCAGCCGGTCCGAGAACGGCGTGACGAAGCGCAGCGCGAAGTCGTGCTGTTCGCGCGTGCGATCGGCGGTGTTGACCGCGCGGTCGAGCACGTTGCGGCGATGCGCCCATTCGGCGATCGCCAGCAGCTGCCGGTCGTTGAGCCCGCGCAGCTGGAAGTTCCATTCGCGGTTGCCTTCGAAGCGCAGGCCGAGCTCGTAGAACTTCAGGGCCCGCGCCAGTCCGGCATTGCGTGCGGGCTCGGCGAGCTCGGCTTCGGACAGCTGCACCGAGCGCTGCGGCACCGTCAGCGTGCGCCCGAGCTCCTCGGCAGCGAGCTTGCCGTAGAAGTCGTACCGGTCGGCGATCGAAGCGAACAGCACCGTGGCCTCGATCGGATCGCCGCGTTCGCGCAGCGCCCGTGCGCGCCAGTAGACCCATGTCGGATCGCGGCGCAGGCGAGCCGGCGGCTGATGCCCGAAGCGCTGGGCTGGTCGCGCCAGGCGCTGCAGGCGCAGGCGTCCGACGAAACCTGGTCGTGGATCGCGCGAGCGGCGCTGCGCGCGCAGGACTGGCCGCTGGTCCATGCGGCGATCGAGCGG
>DATLGW010000337.1:0-3525 GCA_035540315.1 Burkholderiaceae bacterium
CAGGCTTCGGCAGCGCGCGCTGCGGCACGCTCCTGCGCGGGTTGCCGTTGCTCCGGCTGCGCAGGCGGCGTCGGGGGCTGCGCGTCCGCGGGAACCGACTGCAGGTCGCTCGTCACCGGCTGCTCGTCGGGTGCCGCGCTCGCCTGCGCAGTGACCGCGGTCGACGCGGCCTCGGTTTCGGCGGCCATCGGCGTGCTATCGCCGATGCCGCGCGCTTCGTCCCGATCGCGACGTCCGCGGCGACGCCGGTTGCGGTTGCGCCGCTGCCCAGTCGCGTCGGCGGTGTCGGTTGCAGCATCGAATCCTGCGCCTTCGCTCGCAGTCGCGTCGGCAGTCGTGGCCGTCACGGCGCCGGCCTCGGCGGCCGCACCGGCAACCGCGCGCTCGCGGTCACCGTCGCGGCGACGATCCTGCCGTGCCGCCGGACGCTCGGCGCGCGCTTCGTCGCCCGCGACATCACCCCGGTCGCTGCGCTGGCCGCCGCGTTCGGCGCGATCACCCGTCTCCGGTTCCGGGCGCGCTGAACGCGCACCGCGCTCGCCCCGTTCGGTTCGCTCGCCGCGCGCCGCGCGATCGCCGCGCTCGCCCCGATCCGGACGTTCGCTGTCGCCGCGCGCCTCCTGGCGGTCCCGGCGACGGCCGTCGCCTTCGCCGCGGCCGCGATCGCGGTCACGACCGCGGGCCTCGGCGCGCTCCTCGCGCGGCCGTTCGCTGCGCGAATCGCGCCGGCCGTCGCGGCTGCGGCGCTCGGGCGCCGCCTCGACCGTGGCGACGTCCCCGGAGGAACCGGCCGGCGCGCCGCTGTCGGCGTTCAGGCCGGCGCCGCCGGCTCGCACGGTCGAGACGGCGACCGGCACCGCATTGGGCACTTGCTGCGGCGTCGTCTGCGTTCCGGCGGTCTCGCGCGCCTGGGGCTCGCGCGGCGCAGGTGCCGGCTGCGACGGCGTCACGCCGCGGACCATTGCCTCCTGGCGCGGCTTGGCGGCTTCGAGCTTGCGCTCCAGATAACCGTCGTCCTCGGCCGGCGCATCGGCCAGCGAGTAGCTGGCACGGTAGGTCGCCAGCCGGTCGTCGTCGTGGCGCAGCCGCTCCATCTTGTAGTGCGGCGTCTCCAGGTTCTTGTTCGGGATCAGCACGATCTCGACCTTCATCCGCGCCTCGAGCTTCGCGATCTCCGCGCGTTTCTCGTTCAGCAGGTAGGTCGCGACGTCGACGGGGACCTGCGCGTGCACGGCGGCGCTGTTCTCCTTCATCGCCTCTTCCTGGATCACGCGCAGCACGTGCAGCGCCGACGATTCGACGTCGCGGATCACGCCGGTGCCGTTGCAGCGCGGGCAGGTCATGTGCGTGCCCTCGTTCAGCGCCGGACGCAGCCGCTGCCGCGACAGCTCCATCAGCCCGAAACGCGAGATCTTGCCCGCCTGCACGCGGGCGCGGTCGTACTGCAGCGCGTCCTTCGCCCGCTGCTCGACCTCGCGCTGGTTGCGCGGGTTCTCCATGTCGATGAAGTCGATGACGATCAGTCCGCCGAGGTCGCGCAGCCGCATCTGGCGCGCGACTTCGTCGGCGGCTTCGAGATTCGTGCGCAGCGCGGTCTCCTCGATGTCGGAGCCGCGCGTGGCGCGCGCCGAGTTCACGTCGATCGCGACCAGCGCTTCGGTGTGGTCGATCACGACCGAGCCGCCCGACGGCAGCGGGACCACGCGCGAGTACGCGGTCTCGATCTGATGCTCGATCTGGAACCGCGAGAACAGCGGCGTGTCGTCGCGATACCGCTTGACCCGATTTACGGTGTCGGGCATCACGTGCGCCATGAACTGGCGCGCCTGCTCGTAGATGTCGTCGGTGTCGATCAGGATCTCGCCGATGTCGGGCGTGAAGTAGTCGCGGATCGCCCTGATCACGAGGCTCGACTCCTGATAGATCAGGAACGCGCCCGAAGCCGACGATGCGGCCGATTCGATCGCGCGCCACAGTTGCAGCAGGTAGTTCAGGTCCCACTGCAGCTCTTCCTGGTTGCGCCCGATTCCGGCGGTGCGCGCGATCAGGCTCATACCGGTCGGCAGTTCGAGCCGGTCCATGATCTCGCGCAGCTCCTGCCGGTCCTCGCCCTCGATGCGGCGCGACACGCCGCCCCCGCGCGGATTGTTGGGCATCAGCACCAGATAGCGGCCCGCCAGCGAAATGAACGTCGTCAGCGCCGCGCCCTTGGTGCCGCGCTCCTCCTTGTCGACCTGGACGATCAGTTCCTGGCCTTCGGCGATCGCGTCCTGGATGCGCGCCTTCGACACCTCGACGCCGGGCTTGAAGTACGCCTTCGAGATCTCCTTGAACGGCAGGAAGCCGTGACGCTCCTCACCGTAGCTGACGAAGCACGCCTCCAGGCTCGGCTCGACCCGAGTGACGACGCCCTTGTAGATATTGCTCTTGCGCGACTCGTGACCGGCCGACTCGATGTCGATGTCGATCAGCTTCTGGCCGTCGACGATTGCGACGCGCAGCTCTTCGGCGTGCGTCGCGTTGAACAACATGCGTTTCATCCAAAACTCTCCACATCGCGCTGCCTGCGTGGCGCGCGGAGCCAGCGGATGAGCGCAATAAACTCAGACCGGCGCGAACGGCGCCGTCGAACGAAAGCGAATCGAGCGGACGTTCAGCGGCGGCAGCCGCCGTGCGGGCAGCGCCGGCGCAACTGCGCGGCGCAAGCACGGCACGGGCCGTCGCATGAAGGATGGGGTCATTCGGATTGCCGGAACCGGCGGCGCTACGCCTGCAGGCGGTTCCAAAGGCGCTCTTGTTCCCAACGCGCTCTGAGGTTTCGTTGATCGAATTCTTGCGTTCTTCCGCGCGCCGACCCATTCGGCGCCGCGTATGCATTCGACATGTTGCGGACAACACCGCTTGCCGGCGCACCCGTCGCTACAATGCCGCGAGGGCAGTTTTGCGCTGCAACAGCTTCGCAACGCCTTGAATTATAGCAACATGAACGGTCCGGCAGTGAAACCTTCGGTGTCTTCCGCGCAGGCGCGACAGCTCGAGATCGACGACGAGCACGCCGGGCAGCGGCTCGACAACTATCTGCTGGCGGTTTGCAAGGGCGTGCCGAAGAGCCACATCTACCGGATCGTGCGCAGCGGCGAGGTCCGGGTCAACCGGGGTCGGGTCGCGCCCGACTTCCGGCTGAGCGCCGGCGATCGCGTGCGGGTCCCCCCGCTGCGGGCAGCCGAGCCGGCGGCAGCGGGCGCGGCGCCGCCGGCGGAGTTCCCGATCCTGTTCGAGGACGACGGCTTGCTGGCGATCGACAAGCCCGCCGGGGTCGCGGTGCACGGCGGCAGCGGCGTCGCGTTCGGGGTGATCGAGCAGTTGCGCTCGGCGCGGCCGGGGCTGCGTACGCTCGAGCTCGTCCACCGGATCGACCGCGATACCTCCGGCGTGTTGCTGCTGGCCAAGAAGCGTTCGGTGCTGACGGCGATGCATGCGCAGCTGCGCGACGGGCGGGTGCGCAAGCAGTATCGGGCGCTTGTC
>DATLGW010000338.1:0-9025 GCA_035540315.1 Burkholderiaceae bacterium
ACAAGCGCCGGCGCAAGCGCGTGCCGCTGCTGGTCGCCAACCTCGGGCCGGCGACGTTCGGCCGCGACGACAACGAGCTGCTGCTGATCGACGAAAGCGCAGCGCTGCGTCTGCCGCGCGCGTCGAAGTCGTCGCTGGCGCGCGCGCTGGTCGACGAGATCGCGCGGCGCCTGCCCTCACCGCAGAAACGATGAGATCGATCGACGTCCGAATCCTCGACCCGCGGATGCGGGAGCATCTTCCGTCCTACGCGACCGCCGGCAGCGCCGGGCTGGACCTGCGCGCCTGCATCGAGCGCGAGCTCGTGCTGGAGCCGGGACAGACCGAGCTGCTGCCCACCGGCATCGCGATCCATATCGGCGATTCCGGGCACGCGGCGATGATCCTGCCGCGCTCGGGGCTGGGGCACAAGCACGGCATCGTGCTCGGCAACCTGGTCGGGCTGATCGATTCGGACTACCAGGGACAGCTGATGGTGTCGTGCTGGAACCGCGGCCGAAGCGCATTCCGCATCGCGCCGATGGAGCGGATCGCGCAGATGGTGATCGTCCCGGTCGTGCAGGTCGCGCTGAACGTGGTCGAGTCGTTCGAAGACAGCGAGCGCGGCGCCGGCGGCTTCGGCAGCACCGGCCGCGGCTGATTGGCGCGGACGCGGCAGGCGGCCGTCAGCCGACTGCGGCCGATTCCGATTGCGGTCCCAGCACCGGCCGGCGCTCGCAACGCCGGCGTCGTCAGCGCGAAGCCGGCGCGGCCATCCCGGACACGATCGACTCGAGCTTGACCGCGTCGGCCGCGAACAGGCGGATGCCCTCGGCGAGCTTCTCGGTCGCCATCGCGTCGTCGTTCATCTCGTAGCGGAAGTGCTTCTCGTCGAAGCGCACCCGCTCGATCGACTGCGACTTCGCCAGCCGCGGATCGAGCCTGCGCTCGACCCGCGCATCGGACTGGCGCAGCTGCTCGAGCAGCTCGGGGCTGATCGTCAGCAGGTCGCAGCCGGCCAGACCGAAGATCTGTCCGACGTTGCGAAAGCTCGCGCCCATGACTTCGGTCGGATAGCCGAACCGCTTCAGATAGGCGTAGATGCGGCGGACCGACAGCACGCCCGGGTCCTCGTCGGGCGCATAGTCGCGCCCGTCGCGCTTGCGGTACCAGTCGTAGATCCGGCCGACGAACGGGGAGATCAGCGTCACGCCGGCATCGGCGCATGCGACCGCCTGAGGAAAGCCGAACAGCAGCGTCAGGTTGCACCGGATGCCGTCCCGCTCGAGCCGCTCGGCCGCCCGGATTCCTTCCCAAGTCGAAGCGACCTTGATCAGCACCCGCTGCCGCGGCACGCGCTCGTTCTCGTACAACCCGATCAGGTGCTGCGCCTTGCGAATCGTGGCCTCGGTGTCGAAGGACAGCCGGGCGTCGACCTCGGTCGACACGCGGCCCGGCACGATGCCGAGAATCTCCCGGCCGAATCGCACCAGCAACCGATCGCAGATCGCCGTCACCGGCTCGTCGCGGTGCGCATCGACCGTCTGCTGCAGCACCTCGCGGTATTCGGGTTTCGCGACCGCTTTCAGGATCAGCGACGGGTTCGTCGTCGCATCCTGCGGCGCGTACGCCTTCATCGTCAGGAAGTCGCCCGTATCGGCGACCACCGTGGTCATCTTCTTCAGCTGCTCGAGCGCGTTCATCGCTGGCCCATGTCAGTGACAAGTCCGCGCCTGCGGACTACCCTTGATCGATTCTAGCCTTTCCGTGATCATGCCAAGCCAGCGGGCGCAACGGGCGGCACCGGCCGCCCCGGCGGCGGCACTTGATCACGGCGCCGGCCCGCCGAGCCGGTAAGCTCGATCCACGCAACCGGGCTGCAGCCCGGAGGGAGGCCGAGATGACGTACAACTACAAGACGATCGTCTGCCATTTCGATTCGACGCCGCGCGCGGTCAAGCGGCTGCAGGTGTCGGCGCGGATCGCCGAGCGTTTCGACGCCCACGTGATCGCGCTGTACAGCGTGATGTCGCCGCTGTTTTCCGAGCCGTTCGTGGCCGACGGCGGCGCGTTCGTCGCCCAGGAGCTGCTGCGCTACCAGGAGCGCAAGGACGCCGAAGCGAAGGCGGCATTCGATGCGATCTCGTCGGGACTGGCCCGCGCGGCAGAATGGCGCAGCGAAGGCGGCGACGCGGCGACCGTCACCTACGAGCACGGCCGCTGCGCGGACCTGGTGGTGCTCGGGCAATATGCGGAAGACCAGGCCAACGACGTGACGCCCGACTTCATCGGCCGGGTGATGATCGCGTCGGGACGGCCGGTGCTGGTCGTGCCTTACGCCGGCGAGTTCCCGGTGATCGGCCGCCGCATCATGGTGGCCTGGAACGCCAGCCGCGAGGCCGCCCGTGCGGTGACCGGCGCGCTGCCGTTCCTGCGCCTGGCCGAGGAAGTGCACGTGATCAGCTTCAACCCGGCGCCGGCCGACGATGGCCGCGGACCCGTGCCGGGGACCGACATCGCGCCGTTCCTCACGCGCCACGGCGTCAAGCCGACGGTGTCGACGTCGACGTCGCGCGAATCGGAGATCGGCGAGCAGATGCTGTCGCGATCCAGCGATTTCGCCGCCGATCTGATCGTGATGGGCGGCTACGGGCACTCGCGCGCGTACGAGTTCGTGATGGGCGGCGCCACGCGCACGGTGCTGCAATCGATGACGACGCCGGTGCTGTTCGCGCACTGACGCCTGCGGATGCCGGCCACGCGCGGACGAAGGCGCTTGGCCGACTGACAGACGCCAGCGCGCACCCGCGCATGCAGCCGCGCTGCCGCTCCCCGCGTCAGAGCTCGCCGCGCGCCGCCAGCGCTTTCGCCCGGATCTGGTCGAGCGTCTGCGTCACGGTGATCGCCTGCGGATCGATCATCAGCTCGATCAGCGCCGGCCGCCCGGCGGCGAGCGCGCGCTCGAACGCGCCGGCGAACTGGCCGGTTTCGGTGACGCGCTCGCCGGCACAGCCGTACGCCTGCGCGAGCGCGACGAAATCAGGATTCTCCAGCGCGGTGCCATAGACGCGGCCCGGGAACTCCCGCTCCTGGTGCATCCGGATCGTGCCGTACATGCCGTTGTTGACCAGCAGCACGATCACGTTCGCCTGATACTGCCGCGCGGTCGCAAGCTCCTGCCCCGTCATCAGAAAGTCGCCGTCCCCGGTGACCGCCACGACCGTCCGCTGCGGGAACGCGAGCTTCGCCGCAATCGCCGCCGGCACGCCGTAGCCCATCGCACCGGAAGTCGGCGCGAGCTGCGTCTTGTGGCGACGGTGCCGGAAGAAGCGGTGCAGCGGCGTCGCGAAATTGCCGGCGCCGTTGCTGACGATCGCGTCGGGCGGCAGCACCCGGTCCAGATGCAGCACGACCTGCGGATACTGCAGCGCGCCCGGCTGCGGCGGCGGCTCGCGCCACTGCGCGTAATCGTTCTGTGCCGCCTGCAGCCATTCACGCCAGCGGCTGCCATCGACGCTGACCGGGTCGAGCGCCGCCGCGAACTGGCGCACGCCGCTGGCGATCGGCAGCTGCGCCTGGTAGACGCGGCCGAGCTCGGCGGGGTCCGGAAACACGTGGATCAGCGTCTGCCGCGGCACCGGCGGCTGCAGCAGCGTGTAGCCGCTGGTCGTCATCTCGCCCAGGCGTGGCCCGGCCACGATCAGCAGGTCGGCCTCGCGAACCCGCTGCGCGAGCTTCGGGTTCACGCCGATGCCGACCTCGCCGACATACAGCGGATCCGCATTGTCGAAAGCGTCCTGGAACCGCCATGCGCATGCGACCGGCAGCCCGCAACGCTGCGCGAAGCCGCGGATCTGCTCGCGCGACCGATCGTCCCAGAACGAGCCCCCCAAGAGCAGCAGCGGCCGCTGCGCCTGCGACAGCAGCCGCGCGAGTTCGTCGATGTCGGAGGGCGCCGGTGCCGGCAGCGCCGGCCGATACCGCCGCGCATCCGGCACCGACGCCGTCTGCGCGAGCATGTCCTCGGGCAGCGCGAGCACGACCGGCCCCGGCCGGCCGGAGCACGCGACGTGGAACGCGCGCGCCACGAACTCCGGGATCCGGTCGGCGCGATCGATCGATGCGACCCATTTCGCCATCTGGCCGAACATTCGCCGGAAGTCGACTTCCTGGAACGCCTCGCGCTCGATGAAGTCGCTGCCGACCTGGCCGATGAACAGGATCATCGGCGTGGAGTCCTGGAACGCGGTATGCACGCCGATCGACGCGTTCGTCGCCCCCGGACCGCGGGTGACGAGGCAGATGCCGGGCGCACCCGTGAGCTTGCCGTGGGCCTCGGCCATGTTCGCCGCCCCGCCCTCCTGCCTGCAGACGATCAGCGGCAGCCGGTCCTGCACGTCGTGCAGCGCGTCGATCACCGGCAGGTAGCTCTCTCCGGGCACGCAGTAGACGCGCTGCGCGCCGTGCACCAGCAGCTGGTCGACGAGGATTCGGCCGCCGTTGCGGGAAACGGAACTGGGTTGGCTCATCGGATGCTCATGCGCTTGTCGTTGAGGTTTCGCTGCCGCGCCTGGCAATGCAGTGCGCTCAGCCGTGGCCGCGCGCGTCGATCGGCCAGATGTCGACCAGCCGCTGGCCGCGGAACACGTGGATGAAGTCGTACAGGTTGATCGTGGGGTCGCAGTGCGGGACGATGAATTCGACCGCATCGCCTTCGGCCAGATCGAGCGCATCGGCGGGTGCGCAGATCGCCATGTGCTCGTCGCCCATTCGGCGCAACTCGACCTCGCCCAGCGTCGGGTCCGACAGCGATGCGGCCAGCCGCGGCATCGGCCCGTCGGTCGCGAATCCCTTCAGCCCGGCATCGACGACCACCCGGTCGCACTGCGACGCGCTGACGACGGCGGTCGCGACGAACAGCGCATGCTCGAACGGGCAGCGCCCGCCGGGCCACTGCAACAGCGCGTACTCCAGGTCCATCACCGCATACGAGCCCGGCTGCACTTCGGTGAACAGCTGCAGGTCGGCGTCGAGCCAGGCAGTCCCGGTCCCGGCGCCGGAGATGATCTGCGGCACGATGCCGGCCGAGCGCAGCGCCTGCAGCGCCGCGCGCAGCGGCTCGAGCGCCTGAAACGAGCGCATCCGGCGCGACTCGAGCGGCCCGATGTGCTGCAGATGCCCCCCGTAACCTTGCACGCCGCGAAACGTCAGCCCCGGCGAATCGGCGATCCGCTGCGCGAGCCGCACCACCTGCTGCGGATCGGTGATGCCGGTCCGGTGGGTGCCGACGTCGACGTCGACCAGCACGCCAATGTCGGGTCCGTCAACGGCAGCGAGCCGCTCCCGCAGCAGGTCCAGGTTGCGCTCGGACTCGACGACGACGAGCAGATCCGACGCGCGCGACCTCAGCGCTGCCAGCCGCGCCAGCTTCGCCGGCGTCGTCAGCGGCGAGGTCACCAGCACGCCCGGGATGCCCGCGTCGATCATCGCCTCGGCCTCGGCGATCGTCGCGCAGCTCACGCCGATCGCGCCCCGCGCGATCTGCCGGCGCGCGATCTGCGCGCACTTGTGCGTCTTCGCGTGCGGACGCAACGCGATGCCGCGTTCTCGCGCCCACTGCGCCATCCGATCGAGGTTGCGCTCGAACGCCGGCTCGTCGAGCAGCAGCGCCGGCGTCGACAGCAGCAGCCGGGCATCGTCGCGGCCGATCAGCGCCGCATTCGCGCTGCGGCGGATCACCTGGAGCGGGTCGCGACCAGACGGAGCCATGGCCGGATTCTCGCATGCGTGCGGGCCCGGCCGCACGACCCGGCCCCTCGCCCGGGTCCGGTGCTGGCAAAATAGCCGGTTTCGCAACCCGCCCGCCGAATCCCATGCCGGAAGTCAACAAAGTCGTGCTCGCCTACTCGGGCGGGCTGGATACGTCGGTGATCCTGAAATGGCTGCAGGACACCTATCGCTGCGAGGTCGTCACGTTCACTGCCGACATCGGCCAGGGCGAGGAGCTGGAGCCGGCGCGAGCGAAGGCGCGCCAGCTCGGGGTACGCAGCATCTACGTCGAGGATCTGCGCGAGGAGTTCGTGCGCGACTTCGTGTTCCCGATGTTCCGCGCCAACGCGCTGTACGAAGGCGAATACCTGCTCGGAACGTCGATCGCGCGGCCGCTGATCGCCAAGCGGCTGGTCGAGATCGCACAGCGAGAGAACGCCGACGCGATCTCGCACGGCGCCACCGGCAAGGGCAACGACCAGGTCCGCTTCGAGCTCGGCGCCTACGCGCTGATGCCGAACGTGCGGATCATTGCGCCGTGGCGCGAGTGGGACCTGGTTTCGCGGGAGAAGCTGCTCGCGTACGCCGACCAGCACGGGATTCCGGTCGACTTCAAGAAGCGCCAGGGCGAGGCGCCGTACTCGATGGACGCGAACCTGCTGCACATCTCGTACGAAGGCGGCGTGCTCGAGGATCCGTCGAAGGAGCCCGACGAGTCGATCTGGCGGCTGACGGTATCGCCGGAAAAGGCGCCGGACCAGCCCGAATACGTCGAGCTCGAGTTCGAGCGCGGCGATCCGGTCGCGGTCAACGGCAAGCGGCTTGCGCCGCACGCGCTGCTCGCCGAGCTCAACCGGCTCGGCGGCAAGCACGGCGTCGGGCGGCTCGACCTGGTCGAGAACCGCTACGTCGGCATGAAATCGCGCGGCTGCTACGAAACGCCCGGCGGCACGATCCTGCTGCGCGCGCACCGCGCGATCGAGTCGCTGACGCTGGACCGCGAGGTCGCGCACCTGAAGGACGACCTGATGCCGCGCTACGCCAGCCTGATCTACTACGGCTACTGGTGGAGCCCCGAGCGGCGTGCGCTGCAGGTGCTGATCGATCACACGCAGCAAAACGTCAACGGCAAGGTCGTCGTCAAGCTGTTCAAGGGCAACGTGACGGTGACGTCGCGCACGTCGCCCGAGTCGCTGTTCGACACCCGCATCGTCACGTTCGAGGACGACGCCGGCGCGTACGACCAGGCCGATGCGGGCGGCTTCATCAAGCTGAACGCGCTGCGGATGCGGATCGCCGCCGGCAAGTCGGGGCGCCGCGGCAACGGCTGACGCTTCGGCTCCCGACGTGGCGATCGGCGTCGTCCCGATCGACCTGGCCGTCCCCTGGCATGCGGCGGCGCTGCGCGATCTGCTCGCCGCGTACGCGGCAGATCCCGCCGGGGGCGGTCAGGCATTGGCGCCGGACGTGCTCGAGCGCCTGCCGCGACTGCTCGCAGGCCAGCCGAACTACGTCGGCTTCATCGCGTTCGACTCGGCCGATCCGATCGGACTGGTGAACTGCTTCATTGCCGTTTCGACGTTCAAGGCCGCGCCGCTGCTGAACGTGCACGACATCGTCGTGCGCAGCTCGCACCGGGGCCGGGGCGTCGGTGCCGCGCTGCTCGCGGCCGTCGAGCGCGAAGCGCGTGCGCGCGGCTGCTGCAAGATCACGCTCGAAGTGCTCGAGGGCAACGGCGCGGCGCTCGCGTTGTACCGGCGTGTCGGCTTCGACGACTACCGGCTCGATCCGCAGATGGGGCGGGCGCTGTTCATGCAGAAGTGGCTGTAGCTGCGGCCCGATCCCGCCGGATCAGCTGCGCGGCTTTCTCGCCGACGACGATCGCGGCGGCATTCGTGTTCGACGACGGAATCGTCGGCATCACCGATGCGTCGGCCACCCGCAGCCCGGCGACGCCGAACACGCGCAGGCTCGCATCGACGACCGAGGCTTGCGGATCGGTGCCCATGCGGCAGGTGCCCACGGTATGCCAGGCGGTCTGCCCGCAACTGCGCGCATATTCGAGCAGCCCGACGTCGTCGGCGTCCGCCAGTTGCGGTCCCGGACGACGCTCGGCGACGATCACGCGCTGCATCGGCGCTTGCGCCGCGATCCGCCGGATCAGCCGCAGCAGCGCGACCGCGGTGTCGCGGTCCGCCTCGTCGCTCAGGTAGTTCGCGACGATCCTCGGATGTTCGTGCGGATCCGCGCTGCACGCGTGCACGCTGCCGCGCGACAGCGGATGCAGCTTGAAGCCGCCGATCGAAAAGCCCGAATACGGGTCGATGCCGGCGCCCGGGCTGCGCGAATAGCGGTCCTTGCCGCTGATGTGGTAGATGCGCACCATCACGTCGGGCGCCGTCAGCGACGGGTCGCTGCGGGTGATCGCGTGCGCGGTCGACGACGTGCCGGCGAGCAGGCCGCGGCGCGTGAGCAGATACTGCAGCCCGGCGCGCATGCGGACTGCCAGGCTGCGCGTCAGGTCGTTGATCGTCAGCGGCAGCGGCGTCTCGTACGTGCACCGAACCTGCAGGTGATCGATCATGTGTTCGCCCACGGCGGGCGAAGCGGCGACGACGTCGATGCCGAGCGCCCGCAGCCGCTGAGGCTCGCCGATTCCCGACAGCTCGAGCAACTGCGGCGATTGGATCGCGCCTGCGCACAGCACGATCTCGCGCGCGCGGACCGTGCACTGCTCGCCGCCGCGGCGATACGTGACGCCGCACGCCCGCCGCCCGTCGAACAGGACCCGCTGCGCGTACGCCTCGGTCAGCACCTGGAGATTCGGTCGCTTTCGAGCCGGACGCAGGTACGCGACCGCCGCGCTGCAGCGGCGGCCGTTGTGGGCGGTCTGTTCCAGGTAGCGCACGCCTTCGTAGGACGCGACGTTGTAGTCGCTCGTGGGCGCGATGCCGGCAGCGACGCATCCCGCGACGAACGCGTCGGACAACGGATCGCGCTCGACCGCCCCGCGATCGGTGATCCGCAGCGGCCCGTCGCGGCCGCGGGCGCCGCCGGTTGCATATGGATTCGATTCCATCTGCCGGAACAGCGGATGCAGCTCGGAGAACGACCAGCCGGCCAGCCCCGCGGCCGCCCAGCGGTCGTATTCGCGCGGATCGCCCCAGACGTAGGCCATGCCGTTCAGCGCGCTCGCGGCCCGACTGAGCGAGGATCCGTCGCTTCGCGTGGCATTGCTGGAAGCCGGCGGCGAGGATCGCAACCTGTGGATCCACGT
>DATLGW010000339.1:0-6665 GCA_035540315.1 Burkholderiaceae bacterium
AACTCGGCGGCGCTCATCGAAAAGAACGGCACACCGGCCTCCCCGGCCACCGCCTTCGCCAGCAGCGTCTTCCCGGTGCCGGGCGCGCCGACCAGCAGCACGCCCTTCGGCGCGGTCCCGCCGAGCCGCGTGTACTTCTCGGGCGATTTGAGGAAGTCGACGATTTCGACCAGTTCGTTCTCTGCCTCGTCGATCCCGGCGACGTCGTCAAACGTCACGCGGGCGGCCTGGTCCTGATCGTAGCGTCGCGCCTTGCTGCGCCCGATGCCCATCATGCCGGCACCCATCCCGAGCCCGCCGCCCTGCGACATCCGGCGCCAGATCCATACGTAGAATGCGATGATCAGCAGCGCCGGCCCGAAGCCGAACAGCAGCAGCGCCCACGGACTGCCTTCGCGGATCGGAACCGCGCTGATCTCCACGTCGTGCGCGATCAGGAACGACTCGAGCCCCTCGTCGACGAAAGCCGGCAGCTCGGTCGTGAACGTCTCCGACGTGCGCGGCTGCGGCGCGACACGAGCGCCTGGCGCCCTCGCGCCGTTCGCCTCTCCGGGCTGCGGCCACGTGATCGGCGTGCGCAGCCGTCCCTCGATGCTGGTGCCCTGGCTGTAGATCGATTCGACGTTGCGCTTGGCCACCTCCTGCCGGAACACCGTGTACGGAATCGTCACCGGGTCGTCGGGACCCGGAAAAAGATAGCTGACCAGCAGGTAGTTCAGGAACAGCAGCCCGAGAAAGACCAGCCACATTCGCCGCGGGGGCAGGGTCGGCTGGGTGCTGCCGCCGGCTGGCGCCGGGGGCTTCGGCGGCGACGATGACATGGGACGGGCTCCGAAGCTTCGAAGGCTGCAACGAACCGAGCGTACGTTACCGCGAAAGCGCACGGAAAATCGCCCCAGCCGAGGCTGGGGCGAAACCTGCGCGTCGCAGGTGCGGAGGAGAAGCAGTGACCAGGACCTCGTGGCTCCGAAACCGTGGCAATCGGCGTACCATTCCGGGCTTTTCCCCTGCGCGATTTGACCCCATCGCGAGTGGGTTCAATAATGTCCGTTTGGACCCGCGCGAGCGTGCCGCGCGCGACATCAGAACCATCAAGCACGCACAGCTGTCTTTGCAGGCTTGATCGAAAACAGGAGGTGACATGCGACAGCCCCGGCGGATCCTGATCCTGGGCGCCTCGTACGGCTCATTGCTCGGCGTGCGGGCCGCCATGGCCGGACACCGCGTGACTCTGGTGTGCCTGCCCGCGGAGATCGAGGCGATCGAACGAGAAGGCGCGCGCGTGCGGTTTCCGATCAAGGGTCGCGATGGGCTGCTCGAGGTCGACTCGCGCGAGCTGCCGGGCCGAGTGGACGCTGCCGCGCCGGACGACGTCGATCCAGCCGAATTCGATCTCGTCGCACTGGCAATGCAGGAGCCCCAATACGGCGGCGTGCGGGCGCTGCTCGATCGCGTCGCGCAGGCGCGCGCGCCGTGTCTGTCGATCATGAACATGCCGCCGCTGCCGTACCTGAAACGGCTGCCGGGCGTCGAGGCCGACTCGCTGCGCGACTGCTATGCCGATGCATCGGTCTGGGACCGCTTCGAGCCGGGTCGGGTGACGCTGTGCAGCCCCGACCCGCAGGCATTTCGCCCGCCGGGCGAGAGCCCGAACGTGCTTCAGGTGCGCCTGCCGACGAACTTCAAGGCCGCGCGCTTCGAATCCGATCGCGATACCGAATTGCTGCGGCAGCTGGAGGCCGACATCGAGGCGGCCCGCTTGCACGGCATCGCGCTGCCGGTGAAGCTCAAGGTCCACGATTCGATCTTCGTGCCGCTCGCGAAGTGGGCGATGCTGATTGCAGGCAACTACCGTTGCGTCACTGCGGGCGGCGTGCGGTCGATCCGCGACGCGGTGCACGGCGACGTCGATGCGGCGCGCGCGGTCTACCGATGGGTGGTGCAGCTCTGCGTCGCGCTCGGCGCGAACGAAGCCGATCTGGTTCCGTTCGAGAAGTACGCAGCGGCCGCCGAAAGCCTGGCGAGTCCGTCGTCCGCCGCGCGGGCGCTGGCAGCCGGCGCAGTTCGCATCGAGCGGGTCGATCGGCTGGTGCAGGCACTGGCTGCGCAGCGGGGGATGCGGCTCGCGGCGCTCGACGAGACCGTCGCGCTGATCGATGCCCGGCTCCAGCAGAATCGCGCGACCGCCGCGACCGCCGCGACCGCCGCGCCCGCCTGACCCGCAGCGCGCCGTCGGACCCTAGAGCCGCGCCACCCGCAGGCTATCGGCGCTCGTCCGTTCGGCTGCCGACGCGAACACCAGCACGGCCTCGTCGCCCGGCGCTGCCAGCGAGCGCGCGAACAGCCATCGGCGTGCCGCATCGATGCACGCCGCCGGGCCCCCGCCAGGCGGCCCGTGCACGGCAGCGACGCCTCGGATCGGCGCCAGCGCCCGTGCGATTCGCTCCGACTGCGTGACCATCACCAGCGGAGCGGCCGGGCGGAAACGCGCGATCGCCGCCGCGGTCGCCGAATCGTGCACGGCAGCGACGATCGCCTTCGCGTCCAAACGCGCAGCGAGCTGACAGGCGACGAAGCTGACCGCGTCGTCACGCGACGGCGTCGCCGCAGCAATCGTTTCCGCCGCGACCCGGTCGGCGTGCTCGGCTTCAGTGGCCGTCAGCACCCGGTTCAGGATCCGCACGGCCGCCAGCGGATGCCGGCCGACCGCAGTCTCGCCCGACAGCATCACGGCGTCGGTGCCGTCGAGCACGGCATTGGCGACGTCGGTGACCTCGGCGCGCGTCGGATGTTCGCGCTCGATCATCGACTCGAGCATCTGCGTTGCCGTCACCACCGGGCGGGCGCGGGCATTGGCCGCCGCGATGATCCGCTTCTGCACCAGCGGGATCTCCGCCAGATCGGTCTCGACGCCCAGATCGCCTCGGGCGACCATCACGCCATCGGCGGCGGCGATGATCTCGTCGAGTCGCGCGAGCGCTCGGCGCTTTTCGATCTTCGCCATCAGCAGCGGCGCGTCGCCGGTCGGCAGACAGGCGCGCACCCGCGCCAGGTCCTCCGGCCCCTGCACGAACGACACCCCGACCCACTCGACGTGCTGCGACGATGCGAATTCCAGGTGCCGGCGGTCCGCTTCCGTGGGAACGATCGCGCCGAAATCGGCTTCGGGCACGTTGATGCCGGATCCGGAACGCACGGTGCCGCCGATGACCACCTGGCACCGGACGCGCTGCGGGCTCACCGACGCGACCCGCAGCTCGACCGATCCGTCGGCAAGGTGCACCGGGTCGCCCGGCCGCAGCACCGCAAGCAGTTCGGAGTCGCGCACCGGAATCGTGCCGGGGTCCGCTGCGGCTGTCCCCAGCGCGACGATCGAACCCTCCTGCAGCACGCGACCGCTGTCATCCAACCTGCCCAAGCGGAACTTCGGGCCCGGAAGGTCGAGCAAGATCGCCACCGGCTGCTCCAGATCGCGAGCCGCCTGCCGCACGTTGTCGATCCGGCGGGCATGGTCGTCGGTGCCGCCATGAGACAGGTTGATCCGCGCCACGTCCATGCCCGCGGCAACCAGTCCGGTCAGCACGCCCGGCGCATCGGTTGCCGGTCCCAGCGTGCAGACCACTTTCGCGCGGTGCCAGCCTGAGCGCTTCATCCGTCGGCCTTCCGGTGCCCGTTGCATCATTGTAGAGACCGTCGCGCCCGGCGCCCGAATTATCCGACGGAAAAGCGACTGCGGATGTCGATTCGGCGACCGTTCGTTCGACGTGCCGGTTGAGCGGTTGCAACGGGCCGCCTGCCGATCCTTCAGGAGACCACGAATGCGTGTGATGGTGATCGTCAAGGCCAGCCCTGAATCCGAAGCCGGCGCCATGCCAAGCCCGGATCTGCTCGATGCAATGGGCAGGTTCAACGCGCAGCTGGTCAACGCCGGCGTGATGCTGGCTGGCGAAGGCTTGCATCCGAGCAGCCGCGGCAAGCGGGTGCGCTTCCGCGGCCCGGAGCGGATCGTCGTCGACGGCCCGTTCGAGCACACGAACGAGCTCGCTGCCGGCTTTTGGCTCTGGCAGGTCAAATCGATCGAGGAAGCGGTCGAATGGGTGAAGCGATGCCCGAACCCGATGGTCGGCGACTCCGAGATCGAGATCCGTCCTGTTCTCGAACCCGAAGATTTCCAGCCGCATTAGGAGAAACCGATGCAGATCCAGCCGTACCTGTTCTTCGACGGTCGCTGCGAGGAGGCGATCGCGTTCTACTGCCGTGCCCTCGGCGCGCAGGTCGAGATGCTGATGAGGTACGAGGACAGCCCCGACCCGCCCCCGCCCGGAATGCTGCCGCCAGGCTCGCAGGAAAAGGTCATGCACGCATCGCTTCGGATCGGAGATGCGGTCGTCATGATGTCCGACGGCCACTGCAGCGGCAACCCGTCGTTCGGCGGGTTCTCGCTGTCGTACTCGGTGCCGGACGAGCGGCAGGCGCGTGCCGCATTCGATGCGCTCGCCGATGGCGGCAAGGTCACGATGCCGATGGGCAGGACGTTCTGGTCGCCGTGCTTCGGCATGCTCAACGACCGCTTCGGGGTCGGCTGGATGGTCGGCGTGCTCGGATGATGCGGCAAGCGCAACGGCTGCAGCGGCGGCGCCGCTCTGCGACAATATGCGACTCCAGAGCGTTGCCGAGTCCGGAGGATCGCTTGCCGTACATGCTGTTGATCATGGAGCCCGCGGGGCAGCGGGGGGAACGCAACGACGCCGAAGGCCGGCAGCTGTACCAGCGGATGCTCGATTTCGCTGCCGACCTGAAGTCGCGCGGCCTGCTGATTGCGACCGAGGCGCTGCGCAGCGACGCGGAGGCGGTGCGCGTGCAGGTGCGCGAAGGCCGGCGCACGCTGCTCGACGGGCCGTTCTCCGAGGCGAAGGAAATCGTCGGCGGATTCTTCCTGCTGAACTGCGACACGCGCGAGCAGGCCGTCGAGATTGCCGCCGCGTGTCCGGCGGCGCGTTTCGCGACGGTCGAGGTGCGCGAGCTCGGACCCTGCTACCTATGAAGCAAGCGCGGAGCGCGTCGGCGGCATGACCGCCGACGTCCACCGCACGGTCGAGGCGGTCTGGCGGATCGAGGGGCCGCGGATCATCGGCGCGCTCGCGCGCGTGCTGCGCGACGTCGGACACGCCGAGGAGCTCGCGCAGGATGCGCTGGTGGCGGCGCTCGAGCAGTGGCCGGTCGACGGCGTGCCGCAGAACCCGGCGGCATGGCTGACCGCCACCGCGAAGCACCGCGCGATCGACGCGATCCGACGCAGCGCGCTGCACGAGCGCAAGCAACCCGAGCTGACGCATGCGATCGAATCGCAGCTGCTCGACGCGAATCCCAGCGTCGAGTCGCTGGTCGAAGCGGCGCTCGACGATCCGATCGGCGACGACGTGCTGCGGCTGATGTTCATCGCGTGCCATCCGGTACTGTCGCGCGATGCGCGCGTCGCACTGACGCTGCGGCTGCTGGGCGGGCTGACGACGGGGGAGATCGCGCGCGCGTTCCTGCTTCCCGAGCCGACCGTCGCGCAGCGGATCGTGCGCGCAAAGCGCACGCTGTCCGAGGCGCGGGTGGCGTTCGAGCTGCCGGCGCCGGGCGAGCTCGGCGAGCGGCTGTCGTCGGTGCTGGAGGCGATCTACCTGATATTCAACGAAGGTTACTCCGCGACCGAGGGCAGCGACTGGGTTCGCCCGCCGCTGTGCGAGGAAGCGCTGCGGCTGGGCCGAATCCTCGCGCAGCTCGCGCCCGGCGAAGCGGAAGTGCACGGCCTGGTCGCGCTGATGGAATTGCAGGCCTCGCGACTGCGTGCACGCACTGGGCCCGATGGCGAGCCGATCCTGCTGCCCGATCAGCAGCGCAGCCGGTGGGACCGGCTGCTGATTGCACGCGGGATCGATGCGCTGGCACGCAGCGAGTCCCTGGCTCACGGCGCCGGCCTCGGCCCGTATGCGCTGCAGGCGGCGATCGCGGCTTGCCACGCGACGGCGCCCAGCGCCGAGCAGACCGACTGGCACCGGATCGCCGCGCTGTACGACGCGCTCGCGCAACGCGCACCCTCGCCGGTCGTCGAACTGAATCGCGCGGTGGCAGTGTCGATGGCGTTCGGCCCCGGCGCGGGGCTGGAGATCATCGAGCCGCTGCTCGCCGAGCCGAAGCTGCGCGACTACCACCTGCTGCCGAGCGTGCGCGGCGATCTGCTGCAAAGGCTCGGACGGTTCGCCGAAGCGAGCGTCGAATTCGAGCGCGCCGCCGCGATGGCGCGCAACGAGCGCGAGCGCGACCTGCTTCGGCAGCGTGCGCAGCAGTGCCGCCCGCCGCCGCGCCAGTTGAATCCCCCGGGCACTTAATGAACAATCGCGCGGTGAACCGCGTGATGCGCAAATCGACTGCGGAGTGCGTCCGGATCGGCGGCGCCTCGGCGTTCTGGGGCGACAGCGCGATCGGGCCGCCGCAGCTCGTATCGCACGGCCACGTCGACTACCTGGTATTCGATTATCTGGCGGAAACGACGATGGCGGTGCTCGCAGCGCAGCGCCGCCGCGAGCCGGGGCTCGGTTACGCGACCGACTTCGTGCGCGTGACGATGCGGCCGCTGCTGCCGGAGATCGCTCGCCGCGGGATTCGCGTCGTCTCGA
>DATLGW010000340.1:0-4557 GCA_035540315.1 Burkholderiaceae bacterium
TGCGTCGCCGCCGTTGTTGCCGGGACCCGCCAGCGCAGCGACTTGCGCCTGCGCCGGCATACGCCGCAGCAGCGCTGCGGCGGCGTCGGCAACCGCATCGGCGGCGCGCTGCATCAGCGTGCCCGCCGGCAGCGACTGCGCCGCCGCCGCTTCGATCGCGCGAATCGTCGCGGCACGGTACAACGCGGTCACGACCGCCTCCGATAACGCTCGATCGTCAGTCCCTCCAGGTCGATCTCCGGCAACTGGCCGCCGACGATGTCGGCGACGACGCGCCCCGAGCCGCAGGCCATCGCCCAGCCGGTCGAGCCGTGGCCGACGTTCAGGAACAGCCCCGGCAGCGGCGTGGCGCCGAGCACCGGCGGCCCGTCGGGCAGCATCGGTCGGGCGCCGACCCAGTACTGTGCCGAATGATACGTGGCGGCATTCGGAAACCAGTCGGCCGCGACTTTCAGCAGCGTGCGCAGCGCCGCATTGCTCAGCGTCAAATCGCGGTTGCCGAGCTCGGCCGTCCCCGCCACGCGGATGCGGCGGCGAAACGGCGTGATCGCGACCTTGTACGCTTCATCGATCAGCGCGCGCTGCGGCCCGGTCCGCGGGTCGGGCATCGCGGCCGACAGCGAGTATCCCTTGACCGGATACAGCGGCAGCCGGATTCCGATCGGTTCGAGCAGGAAGACGCTGTCGCTCGCGGCCGCGACGATCGTCGCATCGGCGGCGACCGGCTCGCCGCCCACGAGCGCGCCGGTCACGCGGCCGCCGGCGACCAGCAGCCGCTCGACCTGCCGATAGAACACGAAGCGCACGCCGTTGCGTTCGCAGCATTCCTTTAGGCTGCGAGTGAACGCGGCGCAACTGCCCGATTCGTCCTGGGGCAGATAGAGCGCGGCGACCAGCGGCGTTCGCCGCTCCAGCGCCGGCTCGAGCCGCGCGACCTCGTCGGGGGACAGCATCCGGTGCGGCACGCCCGCTTCCTCGAGCAACGCGCGCGCCGGCGCCGCCAGCCGCAGGTCGCGCTCGCCGCGAAACAGCTGCAGGTAACCCGGGTGCCGCTCGTAGTCGATGCCGAGCCGCTCGGTCAGCAACCGCAGCTGCTCGCGGCTGTAGTGGGCGATCCGCTGCATCCGCGACTTGTTGCGCCGGTAGCGCTGCAACTCGCACTCGCGCAGCCACAGCCCGAGCCATCGCCACAGCGCCGGCGACAGCGTCGGACGCAAGACGACCGGCGCGGCCGCATCGAACAGGTACGACAGGACCTTGCGCGGCATGCCGGGCGCCGCCCACGGCGTCGCGTAGCCGGGAGCGATCACGCCGGCATTGCCGTAGCTGGTCTCCTCGGCGACGCCGCCGCGGCGCTCGATCACGGTCACGTCGAAACCGCGCTCGCGCAGCCACCATGCGGTGCACACGCCGACCACGCCGGCGCCGACGACGAGCGCGTGCATCGGTTTTACCGCGGTCCTTCCTACCGCCGCATCTGCGCCGGCAGCCAGGTCACCAGTTCCGGGAACGCGTAGATCAGCACGATTCCGATCACCATCACGACGAACATCGGAAACGCCGCGCGCGAGATCCACGGCAGCTGCCGCTGCGTCATGCCCTGCAGCACGAACAGGTTGAACCCGATCGGCGGCGTGATCTGCGCCATCTCGACCACGAACACGACGAACACGCCGAACCAGATCAGATCGAGCCCCGCGGCCTGCACGGTAGGCAGGATCACGCCCATCGTCAGCACGACCATCGAGATGCCGTCGAGAAAGCAGCCCAGCAGCATGAAGAACACGGCGAGCGAGACGATCAGCCCCAGCTGCGACAGCCCCAGCGTCGCAATCCACTCGGCCAGGTGCCGCGGCAATCCGATGTAGCCCATCGACAGCGTCAGGAACGCCGCGCCCGCGAGGATCAGCGCGATCATGCAGTACAGCCGCGTCGCGCCGAGCAGCGACGCGACGAACGTCTCCCAGGTCAGCGTGCGCTGCCAGGCCGACAGCGCCAGCGAACCGACCACGCCGAGCGCGGCCGCCTCGGTCGCGGTTGCGATGCCGGCATAGATCGATCCCAGCACCGCCAGGATCAGCAGCACGACCGGGATCAGGCTGCGCGATTCGTCGAGCTTTTGCAGCAGGCTCAGCTTGCGATCGGCCGGCGGGATCCGGCCGGGGTTCAGCAGCGACCACGCGATCACGTAACCCATGAACAGCGCGGCCAGCATCGCTCCCGGGATCACGCCGGCAATGAACAGCTGCGCAATCGACACCTCGGCCGTGACGCCGTAGACGATCATGATGATCGACGGCGGGATCAGCAGCCCCAGCGTCCCGGCGCCGGCGAGCGTGCCGACGGTCATGTGCTCCGGGTAGCCACGCCGCTGCAGCTCGGGCAGCGTCATCTTGCCGATCGTCGCGCAGGTCGCCGCCGACGAGCCGGAGACCGCCGCGAACAGCGCGCAGCCGATCACGTTCGTGTGCAGCAACCGGCCCGGCAGCCGGTTCATCCACGGCGCCAGCCCCTTGAACATGTCGCTCGACAGCCGCGTGCGGAACAGGATCTCGCCCATCCAGATGAACAGCGGCAGCGCCGTCAGCGTCCAGCTCGATGCCGAGCCCCACACGGTGACGGCCATCGCGTCGCCCGCCGGACGCGACGAGAACAGCTCCATGCCGATCCAGGCGACGCCGAACAGCGCCATGCCGATCCACACGCCGGTACCCAGCAGCGCGAACAGCGCGAACACCAGCAGCAGGCTGATCCAGACGTCTTCCATTGCGTCTCAGTCGATTCGCCGCACTTCGCCGGCGTCCGGTCCCGAGCCCGGCGCCGCCGGCGACGGTGCAGCCGGCGGCGGCTTGCGGCCGCGCAGCTCGAGCACCAGCTCGTCGACGAACGCGATCAGCAGGATCGTCGCGCCGGCCGCCATCGCCAATTGCGGGATCCACAGCGGCGTCGCGTCGATCCCGGTCGAGATGTCGTTGAAATCGTGCGACTGCCAGGCCAGCCGCACTGCATAGAACGCGAACAGCGCCGCCAGCAGCGTGCCGACGACGCGGGCCCACAGCTCGACCGCGAGCCGCGGCCGTCCCGACAGCACCGTCAGCAGCAGCGTCACGCGGATGTGCTCGTTGCGCTTGAGCGTGTGCGCCAGCGCCAGGAAGCCGCTGCCGGCCATCAGGTAGCCGGCGTACGCGTCGGTGCCGGGCACGTGCACGCCGAGCTGTCGGCTGACGATCGACGTCAGCACCATCAGCAGCACGCCGGACAAAAAAAGCGCCGCCAGGTAGGCGGCGCCATCGTACAGACGGTCGAGCGCGCGGCGCATCGGCGCCGGATCACATCTTCTTGAACGAATCGACCAGGGCCTTGCCGTCGGAGCCGGCCTTCTTAAGCCAGTCGTTCAGCATCTGGTCGCCGACCTTCTGCAGGTCGGTTTTCAGCTGCGGCGGCGGCGCGACGACCGCCATCCCGTTTTTCTTCAGCTGCTCGAGGTACCAGGCGGTCTTCTCTTCCGACAGCTTCCAGCCCCGCGTCTCGGCGTCGGCCGCGGCTTTCAGCAGCGCGTCCTGCGTCGCCTTGTCCAGCGCATCGAACGCGCGCTTGTTGACGATGACGGCGTTCTTCGGCAGCCAGGCCTGCGTATCGTAGAACCGCTTGATGTGCTCGAACGTCTTCGTGTCGTAGCCGGTCGATCCCGACGACATGTACGAATCGACCACGCCGGTCGCCATCGCCTGCGTCAGCTCGGCCGCCTGCACGGTGACCGGCTGCGCGCCGACCAGCTCGGCGATCTTCGCGGTCGCCGGGCTGTACGCGCGCCACTTGAGCCCCTTCATGTCGGCCGCGCTGTTCAGCGTGCGGTTCGTGTAGATCCCCTGCGGCGGCCACGCGACCGCATACAGCAGCATCATCCCCTGCGACGCGAGCTTCTTCTCGAGGTACGGCCGCTGCGCCTTGTACAGCTTCTTGGCGTCCTGGTAGCCGGTCGCGAGGAACGGAATGCCGTCGACCTCGAACAGCGGGTCCTCGTTCGCGAAATTGACCAGCAGGATCTCGCCGATCTGCGCCTGCCCGCCCTGGACCGCGCGCTTGATCTCGGGCGCCTTGAACAGCGACGCGTTCGGATGCACGGTGATCCGCAGCTTGCCGCCGCTCGCTTTCTCGACGTCGGTCGCGAACTGGACCAGGTTCTCGGTGTGGAAGTTGCTCGCCGGATAGGCGGCCGGCAAGTCCCATTTGGCCTGCGCGTGCGCTGCGCCGGCAGCCATGGCGAATGCCGCGGCCAGCAGTGGCGTGGTGATTCGAATCATCGATGGTCTCCTCGTGATGAATATCGGCGACCGGGGTCGCGAAAGCCCGCAACTGTATCAAAGCGCCGGAGATCTCGGTGCGGCGGACCGTGACGGCAAGGCCGCAACGGCCGAGTCGCTGCGGCGTATGATGTCCGAACCGCGTCGGCGCCGCAATCGGGGGGCGGGCGCCGGCAAGGGGGTTGACGCGGGCTCGCGTGTCCGAACAAAGTGCGTGCTGCATCGTTGCGAATCGGACCAGGCTCATGGGGAT
>DATLGW010000341.1:0-4142 GCA_035540315.1 Burkholderiaceae bacterium
CGAGTGCATGAACGCGACCATCTCGGGCATCTTCGTCATCTCGACGCGAAACGCCAGCGTCGTGCCGAAGGCGCCGCCGACGAGCATGCCGAGCGCGATCCAGCCGAGCCCGCCGATGCCGGCCTCCGGCCGCAGATAGACGATCAGCGCGATCGTCGTCGCGATCGCGATCGCCATGCCGACCATGCCGAACGTGTTGCCGATCCGCGAGGTCGTCGGATGCGACAGGCCCTTCAGCGCCTGGATGAAGCAGACCGATGCGACCAGGTACAGCAGGACGACGACGTTCATGCTCATTTGCGGTCTTCCTCGCGCGTCGCCTCTGAGTCCTTGCGCCGATTCAGCCGCAGCCCGCCCTGGATCCAGCCGAGCTTCTCAGCGATCCATGCGGCCGGGAACACGATCGCGGCGGTGATCACAGCGACTGCGAGCGTGCGCTCCAACCCGCGTCCGGTGAAGCGCTCTGCGATCGCCGAACCGATTCCGATCGCGACGACCGTGACGATCAGCAGAAAGATGAAGCCCTTGACGGTCACTTCGCCTCTCCGGCAGCCGGTTCGCCCTTGCCGGCGCGCGCCTTCGGATCGCGGCGCTTGAACATCTCGAGCATCCGGCGCGTGACCAGGAATCCGCCGAACACGTTGACTGCCGCCAGCATCACCGCCAGCACGCCCATCAGCTTGCCCAGCCCCGTTTCGGTCAGCGCCGCCGCCAGCATCGCGCCGACGATGATGATCGCGGAGATCGCGTTCGTCACCGACATCAACGGCGTGTGCAGCGCCGGCGTGACGTTCCACACCACGTGGTAGCCGACGTAGATCGCCAGCACGAAGATGATCAGGTTGAAGACGATCGGGCTGATTTCCATCACATGCTCACTCGGATCGGATCACGGCCGAAGCACCTGACCGTCGCGGCAGACCAGGCACGCGTTGACGATGTCGTCGTCGAGGTCGATCTTCAGCGCGCCATTCGAGTCGACGATCAGCTTCAGGAAATCGAACACGTTGCGCGCGTACAGCGCCGAAGCGTCCGCGGCGAGCATCGCCGGCAGGTTCACTTCGCCGACGATGTTCACGCCGTGCTTGACGACGGTTCGCCCGGGTTCGGACAGCGCGCAGTTGCCGCCTTGCTCGACCGCCATGTCGACGATCACCGAGCCCGGCTTCATCGAGCGGACCATCTCCTCGGTGATCAGCACCGGCGCGCGCCGCCCCGGGATCAGCGCGGTGCTGATCACGATGTCGGCCTGCCGCACGCGCTCGGCCACCAGCGCGGCCTGCCGCTTCATCCACGATTCGGGCATCGGCCGCGCATAGCCGCCGACGCCCTGCGCGATCTCGCGCTCCTCGTCGGTCTCGTACGGCACGTCGATGAACTTCGCGCCCAGCGACTCGATCTGTTCCTTCACGGCCGGGCGCACGTCGGACGCTTCCACGACCGCGCCCAGCCGCTTCGCGGTTGCGATCGCCTGCAGCCCGGCCACCCCGGCGCCCAGCACGACGACTCGGGCGGCCTTCACGGTGCCGGCTGCCGTCATCAGCATCGGCATGAAGCGCTGGTATGCGTTCGCCGCGACCAGCACCGCCTTGTAGCCGGCGACGTTGGCCTGCGACGACAGCACGTCCATCGTCTGCGCGCGCGTCGTCCGCGGCGCAGCCTCCAGCGCGAAGCCGATCGCGCCGGCAGCGGCCAGCTGCTGCAGGCCCTCGCGATCGAAGGGGTTCAGCATGCCGATCATCGCCACGCCCGGCTTGAGCAGCGCGAGCTCATCGGCTAGCGGCGCGCGCACCTTCAGCACGAGCTCGGCGCCGAACGCATCGGCGCGGGTGCCGATTGCAGCGCCGGCGTCCGAATACCCGTCGTCGGTCTGGCTCGCGCGAGTGCCGGCGCCCGATTCGATCAGGACCCGATGACCCGCGGCGGTGAGCTTCTTCACGGTCTCGGCGGTCGCGGCGACCCGGGCTTCGCCGGGCCGCGTCTCGGCCGGCACTCCGATTCTCATGTGCGGGGCTCTCCCTGGGCGTCAGCGCGCAGGATAGAGGGATGGCGCCTGGCGTGCAACCGCGGCGAAGGGTCTTGTGGCGCTCGGATAAAATCCATGATTTGTGCCGCGCCACACGATGTCAGCAGCTGAACCGGCCGCCTCGCGTCGCATCGTCGTCGGCATGTCGGGCGGCGTCGATTCCGCCGTGGCCGCCTGGCTGCTCAAGCAGCAGGGCTGGCAGGTGATCGGCCTGTTCATGAAGAACTGGGAAGACGACGACGACGAGCACTGTTCGTCGCGCCAGGACTGGATCGACGCGGCCAGCGTCGCCGACGTGATCGGCGTGGAGCTCGAGGCCGTGAACTTCGCCGCCGAGTACCGCGAACGCGTGTTCGCGGAGTTCCTGCGCGAGTACTCGGCCGGTCGCACGCCGAATCCGGACGTGCTGTGCAACGCCGAGATCAAGTTCAAGGCGTTTCTCGACCATGCGATTGCGCTCGGCGCCGCTCGGATCGCGACCGGCCACTATGCGCGCCTGCGCCAGACCGGCGGGCGCTTCGAGCTGTTGCGCGGCCTCGATCCGGCCAAGGACCAGAGCTATTTCCTGCACCGGCTCACGCAAGCGCAGCTGCAGCGAACGATGTTCCCGGTCGGCGAGCTGCGCAAGGCGCAGGTGCGCGAGATCGCGCGCGAGATCGGGCTGCCGAATGCGGCCAAGCGCGATTCCACCGGCATCTGCTTCATCGGCGAGCGGCCGTTCCGTTCATTCCTGAACCGCTACCTGCCGACGCATCCGGGTCCGATCGTCACCGACGACGGGCGCTGCGTCGGCGAGCACGTCGGACTGGCGTTCTACACGATCGGCCAGCGCAAGGGCATCGGCATCGGCGGGCGCCGCGACGGCAGCGGCGAGCCGTGGTTCGTCGCGCGCAAGGACATCGGCCGCAACACGCTGTACGTCGTGCAGGGGCACGATCATCCGTGGCTGCTGGCGCCGGCGTTGCAGGCCGCCGATGCCCACTGGATCGCCGGCGAGCCTCCGCCGGCCGATGCGACGCTGGGCGCGAAGATCCGCTACCGGCAGCACGATGCCGCATGCCGTGTCGCGGCGAACGACGCGCGCTTCGAGCTGCGGTTCGAGCGGCCGCAATGGGCGGTCACGCCCGGACAGTCGGCGGTGCTGTATCGCGACGAGGTGTGTCTGGGCGGCGGAGTGATCGAAAGCGCGGGCGCATGAAGCGCGGCGCCGCGTCGCTCGCCGCTGCCGCCGCACTGGCCGTCGCCGCGGCAGTGGCCGCGCAGGCGCCGCCGAACGGCGAGCCGACGGTTACGGTCGCCGCGTTCGGCGACGTGCAGGTCCGGCTGCAGCGCGAAGCGCCGGCATCGGTCGTGGCGCGCAACGAGAGCCGGCTCGCCGCCGAGGTCACGGCACGGATCGTCGCGATCGATGCGCTGGTCGGGCAGACCGTCCAGCGCGGCCAGGTGCTGGCGCGGCTCGACGACGTCGACTTCAGGCTGGCGCTGTCGCGGCTGCAGGCGCAGCGCGATGCGCTGCAGGCGCGGCTGCAGCTGGCCGAACGGCAGCTGCAGCGCTCGGTCGAGCTGCAGCGGCAGAATTTCATCTCGCCCGAGGCGCTGAACCAGCGCGAGACCGAGGTCACCAGCCTGCGGGCCGATTTGCGCGTGCTCGATGCGCAGCTGGCGACTGCGCGGCGGCAGATCGACAAGACGCTGATCCGCGCGCCGTTCGACGGCGTGGTGCGCGAACGCGCCGCGCAGCTCGGCGAGCTCGCGACGCCCGGGGCGCCGCTGTTCGTGCTGGTCGAATCCGACGCGACCGAGGTCTCGGCGCAGCTGCAAGTCGCCGATGCCGAACGCTTCGCCGACGCCGACGACGTTCACTTCGATACCGGACTGCGCCGCTATCCGCTGCAGCTGCTGCGAATCTCGCCGCTGACGCGCCCGGAGAGCCGCACCCGCGAAGCGCGGCTCGCGTTCGCCGGCGACGGACCCCATGCGCCGCCCGGCACGGCCGGGCGGCTGGTCTGGCACGATCCGCGGCCGGCGGTGCCGCCGGCGCTGGTGGTGCGGCGCAACGGCCAGCTCGGCGTGTTCGTCGTCGACGACGGCCGCGCGCGCTTCGTGCCGCTGCCGC
>DATLGW010000342.1:0-1564 GCA_035540315.1 Burkholderiaceae bacterium
CTTCACCAGGTTCGTGATGAACATCACGTTGCCCTTGCGCATCGAATCGGCGAACGCACCGACGAACGGCGCCAGCGCGACGTACGAGATCGTGAAGAACAGCTTCAGCAGCGGCCGCATCCACTCGGGCGCGTGCATCTCGATCAGCAGCGCGATCGCGGCGATCAACAGCGCGTTGTCCGCGAGCGACGAGAAGAACTGCGCCGCCATGATCGTGTAGAAGCCGCGTTTCATCCACCCGCCTTGTATTCCGGGCGCGGTTATACCACGAACAGCGAGGGCGACTGGCGCATGAAAACGGTTGGAGCGCGGCCATGACGCGGCCGATCCGGGCGACGATTTCGCTGGCGGCGATGCAGGCGAACCTGGCGCGCGTGCGCGCGCTCGCGCCGCGCTCGCGGGTCTGGGCGGTGGTCAAGGCCAACGCCTACGGGCACGGGATCGAACGCGCGCGCGCGGCGTTCGCCGACGCCGACGGGCTCGCGCTGCTCGAGTTCGATGCGGCGCTGGCACTGCGCGAGAGCGGCTGGCGCCGGCCGGTGCTGATGCTCGAGGGCGCATTCGATGCCGGCGACGTCGGGCTGGCCGCTGCCCATCGGCTCGCGCTCGCGGTGCATTGTCGCGAGCAGATCGACTTGATCGCTGCCGCCGAAAGCGGCGCAGCGCTCGACGTGCACCTGAAGCTGAACTCGGGAATGAACCGGCTCGGCTTCGCGCTGTCCGATGCGGCCCCGGTTCATGCGCGGCTGGTGGCGCTGCCGCAGGTGCGCTCGGTCACGCTGATGACGCATTTCGCGAACGCCGATGCGGCCGGCGGCGCCGAGCCGGCGCTCGCCGCGTTCGATGCCGCGACCGCTTCGCTCGCGGGCGAGCGCTCGGTCGCGAACTCGGCCGCAGTGATCGCGGTCCCCGACAGCCGCCGCGACTGGGTGCGGCCGGGGATCATGCTGTACGGCGCGACGCCGTTCGCCGATCGCAGCGCCGCAGCGCTCGGGTTGCGCGCGGCAATGCGCTTGCAATCGCAGGTGATCGCGGTGCAATCGCTGCGCCCGGGCGATACGGTCGGCTACGGCGCGAGCTTCGTTGCGCGCGCGCCGATGCGCATCGGCATCGTCGCTTGCGGCTATGCCGACGGCTATCCGCGGCATGCGCCCAGCGGCACGCCGGTCGCGGTCGACGGCGTGCGCACGGGCACCTGCGGGCGCGTATCGATGGACATGCTGGCCGTCGATCTGACCGCGCTGCCGCAGTCGGGCATCGGCAGCGCGGTCGAGTTGTGGGGCGAACGAATCCCGGTCGACGAGGTTGCGCAGTCGGCGGGGACGATCGGCTACGAGCTGCTGTGCGCGCTCGCGCCGCCGCATTCGGTGCAGACGAACTGCGTGCGGGCTTTGGCCATCACGAATCGACCGCTGCCACCGGCACCCGCGGCGCGAGCCCGAAGTGGCAGGGGCAGTGCCCGAACTGCAGCGCGTGGAACACGCTGCAGGAGACGCTGGCCGAACCGCGGCGCGCGGCCCGGGCCGCGCGCCGCGGTTCGGCCAGCGTCTCCTGCAGCGTGTTC
>DATLGW010000343.1:0-3464 GCA_035540315.1 Burkholderiaceae bacterium
CCAGACCGGCGGCGGCGAGCCGTCCGTCGCGGCTGAAGTCGAGCCCGTAGATCGCGTCGTTGAACTCCTCGTCACCTCCGACGTAACGCAGCTCGCGGTCGAACACGCGCAGGCCCTGCTGGCCCAGTCCGACCGCGAGCAGCCTGCCGTCGGCAGACCAGGCCAGCTGCTGGATCGCCGCCTCCAGCCCGGTCAGCGTCGCCCCCTTCGGCAACGTTCCGCTGGCCCGATCGAACAAATAGAGCGAATGCGCGTCGCCGCCGAACGCGCTGTTGCCGCCGGCCGCGATCGTCACGCCATCGGGCGACACCGCCGCCGCGTAGACAGCGCCGACGCTGCCTTCGCCGACCGGCGGACGCAGGACCGCGACCGGCTGGCCGTCGCGGGCGCTCCACACGCGAATCGTCTTGTCTTCGGAGGCAGTGACCAGCCAGCGGCCGCCGGCGTCGGTGCTGACTCGGGTGATCAGCGACAGGTGATTGCCGGTCTCGACGCGAAGGATCGGATTCTGCGGCACGGGCTGGGCCGCGACCGCGGCCGCCGCGAGCGCCGCCGCGGCGAACAAGGCGACGATTCTGCTGCCCATGGCAACGGTCCGGTTGAGCATGAAGCTCGCACGCCGCATCGCGCGGCACGTCGCCAGATTATCAAACCCGCTGCTCGAAATGTCGACGAGAGACCGTCGACCGCGGGGGCGCGGCGGCGTCGGCGCCCACGCGCTGTGGCACACTTTGAGGCGCTTGCGCCGCCGGGCACGCGCGGCGGCGATTGAACCGAACGCCGCGAAACAACGACTCAGATGAAAGCGTTCGAAATCGGCGAGGACTTCGCGCGGCAGTTGCTGCGCCGCCTGGGCGAGCGCGACGAGGCCGCGCTCAGGGAGCTTCACTCGCTGCTGGGCCGGAGGATCTACCTGTTCGCGCTGAATCGGCTGCGCGATGCGGATACGGCGGAAAGCGTGATGGTCGATACCCTGTACGAGGTCTGGCAGCACCCGGATCGGTTTCGTGGCGATTCGCGCCTGTCGACCTGGGTGCTGGGGATCGCGAAATACAAGATCCTGTCCGCGCTGCGCTCGCGACCGGTCGAGCACGAGGACATCAGCGACTACGAGGAGCGGATCGAGGACGATGCGCCGTCGGTGCTGACCGAGCTCGAGGCGCGCCAGCGCGCCGAGCTGATCCAGCGCTGCCTGCAATCGCTGAACGATGCGCAGCGCGAATGCCTGCACCTGGTTTTTTTCGAGGAGCTGCCGCTTGCCGAGGTGGCCCGGTTGCAGAGCGTCCCGGAGGGCACCGTGAAAACGCGCCTGTTCCATGGGCGGCGCAACCTGCGCGCCTGCGTCGAGCGGCACGCGGCGGGCTGACGTGAGCGAGCGCAAGCCTCCGGTCGGAGAAGACGGCGCCCCGGGCGCCGACGACGCCGCGCGTATCGACGATGCGCTGGCATGGCATGTGAACGGCACGATCTCGCCCGACGAGCGTCTGTGGCTCGAATCGAAGCTGCCCTCGAACCGGCAAGCGCAGCGCGAGCTGGCGTTCCTGCGCGAGGTTAAGCAGGCGCTCGACGCGCAGGCGGAATCGGTGCCCGCCGCGATCGGCTACGAGCGGCTGATGCGCCGAGTCCGTTCCGATCCGCTGGGCGAGGCGCCGGCGCAGCCGAGCCGGCGCACAGCGCCGCCCCCGCCGTCGCCGCTGCGCCGGCGGCTCGATGCGCTGCTGTCGGTGCTGGCCCGGCCGCAAATGGCGATGGCGCTCGGCGTGCTGGTGCTGCTGCAGACCGCGCTGATCGGCGCACTGGTGCAGCGGTCGACCGAACCCGAACCGATCTACCGTTCGCTCGGCGCGCCGCCGCCGGAAACGCTGCGCGTGATGTTCGTCGACACGCTCACCGAGCGCCAGCTGCGCGACGCGCTGCAGGCGCACGACGCGCAGATCGTTCACGGGCCGAATGCATTCGGGGAGTACTGGATCCGCTCGGACACGCTGCCGCCCGACGCGCTCGAGAACGGGCTGCGCGCCCGAGGCGTGCTCGCCTCTGCGGCGCGCGAACGGGTCGCGCCGGGCAACCGCTGATCGCCACGGGGGGCGGGCCGACGGATCGCCACTGCCAGAGGAAATAGTTGCAATGAAACTGCGTCGTCGCCTGCTGGCGGCGGCCGCCAGCCTGCCGGTGCTGGTTGCAGCGGCCGCCGGAACCGCCCGCGCA
Organism: Burkholderiaceae bacterium; assembly: GCA_035540315.1. GTDB lineage: Bacteria > Pseudomonadota > Gammaproteobacteria > Burkholderiales > Burkholderiaceae_E > DATLGW01. The sequence continues at coordinate 2,209 of DATLGW010000343.1, forward strand.
GCGCGGGCCGCAAACGACGGGCGCTCCGCGCTCGTGATCGGCAATGCCGCGTATCGGCTGGCGCCGCTGCCCAACCCGGTCAACGACGCCCGGCTCGTCGGGCGCACGTTGCGCGACATCGGCTTTTCGGTCCAGCTGCGGGAAAACCTCCAGCGCGCGCAGATGCTGTCGGCAATGCGCGACTGGATCATCGCAGCGGGCGCCGCAACCAGCCGCATCTTCTATTTCGCCGGTCACGGCGCGCAATTTCGCGGCCGCAACTATCTGCTGCCGGTCGATGCGGAGCTGGCTGCCGAGGAGGAGATCGTCGCGAAGGGGATCGACCTGAGCGAGCTGGTCGATCGCCTGGCGCGCTTCGAGCGCGGCGTGAACCTGGTGGTGCTCGACGCATGCCGGAATCCGCCGACTGCGCTGCTCGTTCCGGGGCGGCGCACCCGCAGCGTCGGCACCCCGCTTGCGCCGGGCCTGGCGCCGGCGCTCGCGCCCAAAGGCACCGTGGTCGCGTTCTCGACGTCGCCCGGCGCCGTCGCGGCCGACGGACCACCCGGCAGCAACAGCGTCTACACGCGTAATCTCGCGCTGCACATGCGAACGCCTGGACTGCCGGTCGAGATGCTGTTCAAGCGCGTGCGGACCGCCGTGGCGCAGGAAACTCGCAGCAGCCAGATTCCGTGGGAGACCAGCAGCCTGATCGGAGACTTCTGTCTGCTGCCGAATGTGGCCGGACAATGCGCGCCGCCCGAGAACCCGCAACACCGGGTCGTGGATCTCGGACGGATGCGCTGATCGAACGAAGGGTCAGCCGGCGAGGCGGAACTGCACGCGGCGGTTCATTCCGTCGGCCGGCGGCAGGCCCTGCAGCGGCTCGAGCGGCCCTTTGCCCTGCGGCTGCAGCCGCTGCGGGTCGATGCCGTGCTGGTCGACGAAATAACGCAGCACGCTGAGCGCGCGCTCCCACGACAGCACCACGTTGCGGCGATAGTCGCCGGTGCTGTCGGTATGGCCTTCGATGATCAGCCGGAGCGACGGATCCTGGCGCAGCACGCTCGCGACGCTCTCGAGGTACGGGTACGACTGCGGCGACACGGCGCTGCTGCCGATGTGGAACGTGATCGGCAGTGCCGCGGCCGGGCCGCCCCCGCCGGCCGAGTCGGCAGGCGGCGCCGACTGCTGCATCGAAACCGAGGCGATCGCGGGCGCGCTGCCCATCGGCCGAGACGAATCGCCCGCCGCGACCGGCCGCTGCGGCGCAGGCC
>DATLGW010000344.1:0-1734 GCA_035540315.1 Burkholderiaceae bacterium
GACCGTGCTCAGTCGTGCCAGTCGACGACGTGCAGCCCGGCGATGCGGCCGAACTCTCGGAGGTTGCGTGTCACCAGCGTCGCCCCATGGGCGAGCGCAGTTGCCGCGATCAGCGTATCCGGCGGCCCGATCGACTCGCCACGCCCGCGGAGGCACCGACAGCAATCGGGCTGCGACCTGTCCCCTGCCTTTGAAGAAGTCGATCACGGTGTTCGTATCGAGCACGAACATCGCTATAGCCGGCCGCGCGGGATATCGCTGCCCGCCGATCGGCGGATTTGCTCTGCCGTGCTGCGGCGATAATCCCGTTTCCGCGCGTCGCGTGCCGCAGCCCGCGCAAGCAGCGGCCGCTGCCTTCCTCCGGAGATCCTCCGTGCTTCCGTACCACGACGAGAACGAGACTCAGCGCCCCGCCTACGTGACGCTTGCGCTGATCGCGCTCAACGCGTTCGCTTGGCTGACCTTGCAGGGCGCCGGCGCGACGCTGCCGCTGGCGGCATCGGTGTGCAACTTCGGCCTGATCCCGGGCGAGCTGACCGGGTCGCTGCCGCCGGGCACCGGGTTTCCGATGGGCCACGGGCTCGTCTGCGTGACCGAGCCGGGACGCCAGACGCAGAACCTGGTCACGTCGATGTTCATGCACGGCTCCTGGATGCACCTGCTGGGCAACATGTGGTTCCTGTGGCTGTTCGGGAACAACGTCGAGGACTCGATGACGCGCCCTCGCTTCGTCGCGTTCTACCTGCTGTGCGGTCTGGCCGCGGCGTTCGCGCAGGTGCTGGTCGACCCGACGTCGCGGGTGCCGATGGTCGGCGCGTCGGGCGCGATCAGCGGCGTGCTGGGGGCCTACCTGGTGCTGTTCCCGCGCGTGCGGGTCTACGTGCTGGTCATCTTCTTTTCGGTCGCGCTGCCGGCGTGGGCGATGATCCTGTACTGGGCGCTGCTGCAGCTGTTCGGCGGCGTGACGACCGCGGTGACCGCGCAGTCGGGCGGCGTCGCGTTCTGGGCGCACCTCGGCGGGTTCGTCGCCGGCGTGGCGCTGGTCAAGGCGTTCGTGCGGCCGGACCGGCTGGCCGCGCACGTGTCGCACCACTGGCGGCCGCGCCGCGAGGGCTGGCGCCGGTAGCGCGGCCGATCAGAGCACCAGGCTGCCGACGCTGGTGCCGCCGCAGACGTACAGCGTCTGGCCGGTCACGAATCCGTTCGCGGGGTCGGCGAAGAACATCACTGCGCGCGCGACGTCGTCGGCCGCGCCGACGCGCTGCACCGGGATCTTCACCGCGAGCTCCTGCACCTTCGCCGCGTCGCGCGGAATCACCTCGTGGAACATGTCGGTGACGACCGGGCCCGGCGCGACGACGTTCACGGTGACGCCCTTCGGGCCGAGCTCGAGCGCCCACGTGCGCGCGACGCCGCTCATGCCGGCCTTGGTCGCCGAATACGCGGTCCGTGTCGCCAGCCCCAGCGCCGCGCGCGAGCCGACCAGCACGATCCGGCCGAAGCGTTGCGCGGTCATCGCGGGCAGCGCAGCCTGCACCAGGATCAGCGCGGCCGACAGATGGATGTCGGTCAGCGCATGCAGATCCTCGACCTTGACGTCGGGCAGCAGCGCGGGGCGCATCACGCCGGCATTGTGGATCACGGTCGTCACGCGATGGCGCGCACTGACGTCGGCGGCCGCAGCGCGCGTCGCGCCGACGTCGGCGAGGTCGACCGAGACCGAGTGCAGCCGCG
>DATLGW010000345.1:0-9529 GCA_035540315.1 Burkholderiaceae bacterium
CGAGCACACGCGGCTGGTGCAGCTGGTGCGCGAGGTCGCAGTGCGGCTGCAGCGGGACGTCGGCGTGCTGGCCGACCTGCAGGGGCCGAAGATCCGGATCGGGCGCTTCGCGACGGGCAAGGTCAATCTGGTCGAGGGCGACCGCTTCGTGCTCGATGCCGCATGCGAGCTCGGCGACGAGACCCGCGTCGGCCTCGACTACAAGGAGCTGGTCAACGACGTGAAGGTCGGGGACACGCTGCTGCTGAACGACGGCCGGATGATGATGCGCGTCGACCGGGTCTCCGGCAGCGCGATCGAATGCACGGTCACCGTCGGCGGCACGCTGTCGGACCGCAAGGGGATCAACCGGCAGGGCGGCGGCCTGTCGGCGCCGGCGCTGACGACGAAGGACATGGACGACATCAAGACCGCAGTCGGCTTCGAGGCAGACTTCATCGCGGTGTCGTTCCCGAAGAACGCCGCGGACATGTACATGGCGCGCGAGCTCACGCGCGCCGCCGGCGGACGCGCGCTGATGATCGCGAAGATCGAACGCTTCGAGGCGATCGGCAACCTCGAGGACATCCTGAAAGCGTCCGACGGCATCATGGTCGCCCGCGGCGACCTCGCCGTCGAGGTCGGCGACGCAGCCGTCCCGGCGCTGCAGAAGCGGATGATCCGGATGGCCAAGGAGCTGAATCGGGTGACGATCACCGCGACGCAGATGATGGAGTCGATGGTCGCATCGCCGGTGCCCACGCGCGCCGAGGTGTCGGACGTCGCGAACGCGGTGCTCGACGGCACCGACGCCGTGATGCTGTCGGCCGAGACCGCCGCCGGCAAGTACCCGGTGGAGACAGTCGCCGCAATGGCGCGCGTGTGCGACGAGGCCGACCGTTCCGGAACGTTCACGCTCGACACCGCGTTCCTGAACCGCACGTTCACGCGGATCGATCAGGCGGTTGCCAACGCGGCGCTGTTCACCGCGGTGCACATGCGGATCAAGGCGATCGTCGCGCTGACGCAGTCGGGGTCGACCGCGCTGTGGATGTCGCGGCTCGACTCGGGCGTGCCGATCTACGCGCTGACCCCCGAGGAGACCAGCCGGCGCCGGATGTGCCTGTACCGCGAGGTGCATCCGGTGCTGATGGCGTACCGCTCGATCGACCGCGAGAACCTGCTGCTCGAAGCCGAGCAGAAGCTGCTCGACGCCGGCATCGTCGTCAAGGGAGACCTGATCCTGATGACGATCGGCGATCCGATCGGCAAGTCGGGCGGCACCAATACGCTGAAGATCGTTCGGGTCGGCGAGCATGCCTGATTGCGCGCCGGGCGCCGCGATAGCGCAGTCGTTCCAGCTGTCGCGGCTGCCGGAGGACTTCTACGCCGATCCGTACCCGCATTACGCGGCGCTGCGCGAGCACGACCCGGTGCGGGTGCTCGACAACGGCAGCCTGTTCCTGACCCGCTACGACGACGTGTCCGCGGTCTACCGCAGCGACGCGGCCAGCTCGGACAAGAAAGTCGAGTTCAAGCCGAAGTTCGGCGATTCGCCGCTGTACGAGCACCACACCACCAGCCTGGTGTTCAACGATCCGCCGCTGCACACGCGCGTGCGGCGGCTGCTGATGGGTGCGGTCAGCCAGCGCGCGATCGCGCGGATGGAAGCGGGCGTGGCCGCGCTGGTCGATTCGCTGCTCGATGCGATGGCCGACAAGCGCCGGGTGGACCTGATCGACGATTTCGCCGCCGCGATTCCGGTGGAGGTGATCGGCAACCTGCTCGCGTTCCCGCGCGAGGATCGGGGGCCGCTGCGGGGGTGGTCGCTGGCGATCCTGGCCGCGCTCGAGCCGGTGCCCACGTCCGAGATGCGCGAGCGCGGCGACCGCGCCGTGACCGAGTTCGTCGATTACCTGAAGCGGCTGATCGCCGACCGGCGCCGCAATCCGCTCGATCCCGACGAGGACGTGCTGACGCGGCTGATCCAGGGCGAGGTCGGCGGCGAGCGGCTGTCCGAGCTCGAGTTGCTGCACAACTGCATCTTCCTGCTGAATGCCGGGCACGAGACGACGACGAACCTGATCGGCAACGGAATGCACGCGCTGCTGCGGTTTCCGCCGCAGTGCCGGCGCCTGCGCGACGACCCGTCGCTGATCGGCCCCGCGGTCGAGGAAATGCTGCGCTACGAGAGTCCGCTGCAGTTCAACAACCGGGTGCTGACCGGCGCGCTCGAGATCGGCGGTCGGCGCTTCGAGGCCCGCACGTTCATCACGATGTGCATCGGCGCAGCCAATCGCGATCCGGCGCAGTTTCCCGAACCGGACTCGTTCGACGTCGCGCGCAAGCCGAACCGGCATCTGGCGTTCGGTCACGGCGACCATGCATGCCTCGGCATGAACGTCGCGCGGATGGAAGGGCGGATCGCGGTGAGCCGGCTGCTCGCGCGGTTTCGCACGCTCGAGCCGGACGGCGAGCCGCAGCGCGACCTGCGGGTGCGCTTTCGCGGATTCCGGCACCTGCCGGTGCGGGTCGCGAGCTGAACGAGCCGGATCGCCAGCCGCTGTCGCCTGCGCTGCGCGCTGCGCTGCTGGCCGCTTGCACTGTCGTCACCGTGGCGGGGTTGCGGCTCGGCGCGCCGCTGCTCGTGCCGCTTGCGCTGGCGCTGTTCATCGCGATCGCGAGCTTGCCGCTGCTGGGTCGGCTGGTCGAGCGCAAGTGTCCGGTCGCTGTTGCGGTGCTGCTGGTCGTCGTGCTCGACGTCGCGGTGCTGCTGACGGTCGTCACGCTGCTGGTCCGGTCGTTTGCCGCGCTGGCGGCGGCGATTCCGGGCTACCTGTCGCAACTGCGGGCGCTCGAGGCGTCGATGCTGGAGGCGCTCGCTGCCCGCGGCGTCGACCTCGAGGGTATGTCGTACTTCGCGCTGCTTCCGACCGAGTACCTGGTGGGCCTGGTCGGCACCGTCGTTCGCGGCGCCACCGACGTGATGGCGACCACGTTCCTGGTCGCGTTGATCACGGTGTTCCTGCTGCTGGAGGCGACCGGGCTGCCGCGCAAGCTGCGCGACGCGATCGGCAGCCGGCGCAGCGAGCGCCTGGAATGGTTCGGCACCGTGATGAGCGAAGTCCAGCGCTACCTGGCGCTGAAGACGCTGATCAGCGCAATGACGGGGCTGCTGATCGCAGCGTCCGCATGGCTGCTCGGAGTGGATTTCGCGATGCTGTGGGGCGTGCTGGCCTTCTTCCTGAACTTCATTCCGAACGTCGGTTCGATCATCGCCGCGGTGCCCGCCGTGCTGGTCGCGCTGCTGCAGCACGGAATCGGTACCGCACTCGCGTTGGCGGCGGTCTACATCGCGGTCAACATGGTCATCGGCAACCTGATCGAGCCGGCGCTGTTCGGGCGCCGGCTCGGCCTGTCGACGCTGGTGGTCGTGCTGTCGCTGGTGTTCTGGGGTTGGGTCTGGGGACCGGTGGGGATGTTCCTGTCGGTGCCGCTGGCGATGGCGACCAAGATCATGCTGGACAACACGAGCGGGTATCGCTGGGTGGCAGCGCTGATGGCGGGCGCGCCCGCGCCCCCGCCGGACATCGACGAACGTGCGCCGGGCGACGGCACGAACGGCTGAGCACGCGGGCGCGGGCGGTCGCGAACCCGGCGCACTGGATCGAAATTCAGCGGGGCCACGCGTCCCGGGTCTCGACCCCTCCCATCACCACGCGTCCGCTGACGATCAGATCGACGGGGCGCTCGGCGTCGATCGATCCGCTGCGTGCGTCGTTGACGCCGCCCATCAGCGGTTCGACGTCGATCCGCAGCTTCCAATCCGCCGGCACGATCAGCTCGATGCCGCCCATCACGCACAACACGTCCAGGCGGGCAGGGCGCTGCGCGAGTCGCGTGTCGCGCAGATCGAGCACGATACCGCCCATCATCACCGAAACGACCGCATCGGCGATCTCGTCGGGCGCGGGCCGCAGTTGCGCGCCGCCCTGGGTCACCAGGAAGTGCCTGCGCTGCCCGGCGTAGCGGATCCGCTGCTGGCGGAACATGCTCAACGCTGCGATCTTGGCGGCTGCGCCCAATACTGCGATCGCGAACAATCGCCGAATCATCACTCGCTCCTTTCGTCGGTGGAACCCGAACCGTGGCGCAGCTGGGCCGAATCTTCGCGCCGGTCGCGATCGCGCCCGCGCTTGTCGTCGTCTCCGAGCAGCGCCCCATAGCGGACCATCACTGCGAACACCACGCCACCGGCTGCATTTCCGAGCGTGGCCCACACCAGCACCCGCGCGACCTCCTGCAGCGTCACAGCGCCCAGCGACAGCGCCAGCGCGCCCTCGGCGGTCCAGCTGACGCAATGGTGCAGATGCGCGAACCCGATCAGGCCGGTGACGATCCCGATGAAGAACACCTGGCTGATCGTATCGCGCCCGGCGGTGATCAGCCACGACAGCAGGCCCATCAGCCAGCCGGCGACGAATGCGCTGATGCCGAGGACCCAGTACGGATGACCGGCCAAGCCCTCGACGAGCATTGCCGCCGCAGCGCGATCGAACAGTTGCAACTCCAGCGCAAGCCGAGCGGCGAGCATGCCGAATGCCGCTGCGCCGACCACGTTCGACGCATAGACGTATGCCCAGAGCCGGAGCAGCGACCCGAGCGGAGCGGTTCCGATCAGCACCGGAAAGATCGCGATCGTCGTGTATTCGGTGAAGACGTCGGTGCGGCCCATGATCGCGATGATGAATCCGACCGCGAGCGCCGACGACAGCAGCAGCCTCAGGTACAGCCCTGGCACATCGGCAGCATGAGCGGCAACCGCCGCAGCGGCGAACGCGCCGATTCCGATCGCGGCGCCCGCGATCGCGCCTGATGCCAGCAGGCCGATGGCCGGGCGGCGCAGCTCGTCGACGGCCTGCGACGTTTCCTGCTCGAAGATCAGCCGGTGCGGCTTGAACGGGGCCGACGGATCAGGACCGTTCAGTCCGCCAGCCATCGCAGGAACCAGTCGCGCGCCAGATCCGACACCTGCTCCAGCGTGCCGGGTTCCTCGAACGCGCCGGCGCCGATTCGCACCGCGCAGCTCGCCTCGTCGAGATGGACCACGATTCCTCCTGCCCCGTTACAAACCTTCGGGATAGGTTTCAGGAAGCTCTTCGCGCTGCCACGCCGAGTCGCGCTCGAGCGGCTCGAGCGCGCTCGTGCGGTCGACATGCACGAGCGCATCGAACTGCTGCGGCAGCGTGGTCTCGAAGTAGTGGCTCCACCGCTCCGTTTCGGGACGATAGATGACCCCGATCGCGCGTTGCAGCCGCGGTCGCCGCAGCGAGTCGAGCGCCGGGCCGCGCTCGTGCAGATCGAGCCAGAACCGGGACCGGCCCGTCGAATGCAGCAGGGCCTCGTAGCTTCCCGGCAATCCCGGGAGCACGCGGCGCCGCTCGGCGGGTTCGCCCCAATCGCGCGCAGCAGTCACCGTACCGTCATAGGTGGAAAAGCCGATGCCGTAGACGCGGCCGAAGCGCTCGCGGGTCAGCTGTCCGACGTTGATTTCGCCGCGCTCGCTCATCTCGGTCGCCCGCGCGTCGCCGAGGTGCGAGTTGTGCGCCCAGACGACGATCTTGTTGCGCGGCGCGCGATGGTGCGCCGACAGCGCCTCGAGCGTCTCGGTCATGTGCTGATCGCGAAGGTTCCATGAATTCGCGCGGCCGCGGAACATCTCGCGGTAGTAGCGTTCCGCGTTCGCGACCAGCGATGCGTTCTGCTGCGCATAGAACAGCTCGTCGTCGTCGAGTCCGTCGCCGCCGTCGAATCGGGCGCCGTATCGGCGGCGCAATTCGATCAGCTGCGCGACCACGTCGTCCTCGCACGATTCGGCGTCGCCGCGCATCGTCGCGAAGCCGTATCGTTGCGGGTCGTGGGCAAAGTGATCGAAGCACCCGTAGCGGGCGCGCGCGCGCGCGGCGGCCTGCGGGTCCACCCGGTCCAGGTACGCCAGCACGGCGTCGATCGATGAATGCAGGCTGTACAGGTCCATGCCGAAGATGCCGGTCGTCGCTTCGGGATGGTCGCGGTTCCACCCGTGCAGCCACTCGACGAAGTCCACCATCACCGTATTGCGCCACATCCAGCTCGGAAAGCGCCGGAAGTCCGCGAGCGCCGCGCGCGCGTCCGGGTCGTCGCCGCGGCCGGCGACGTAACGATGGATGCGAAGCGCGTCAGGCCAGTCCGCCTCGAGCGCCACGATGCCGAATCCGCGCTCGGCGATCAGCCGTCGCGTCAGCTCCGCCCGGATCGCGTAGAACTCATGGGTGCCGTGCGATGCCTCGCCGATCAGCACGACCTCGGCGTCGCCTGCGACATCGATCAGTTCGTCCCAGCCGCGCTCGAGCGGCCGCGCCGCAGCGGCGACGGTGTCGGCCGCTCGTTCATGGATCAGGCTGCTCATCGTCTCCGGCTCCTGCCGCCGCACGCGGTCTGCGCGGCGCAACTGCACGGATGCGCCGCAAGTCGTATGCCCGGCGGGTCCGCGTGCGGCTGCCGGGCCGGCGGCGCAAGGCTTGCGGCAGGATTTGCCGGAGGGCCGGTGCTGGGCGAACAGCGGTGCCCCGGCCGCCGAGCCGGAGCGCTACATCGTTCCCTTCAGCCCCAGCCGCTCGATCGTCTTCGCCTCCGCCTCGTAAGTCTCCTTCGCCCAGCGCGCGTATTCCTCCGGACCCATGTAGATCACCGGCTGGTCGAACCGCTCGAGCAGCTCGAGCACCTTGGGGTCCTCGAGCGAAAGCCGGAAAGCGTCGTGCAGCGCCTTCACGGCAGCGGGATCCATGTTGCGCGGCCCGCCGATGCCGAACGGCGAATCCGAAACGGTCTTGTAGCCGAGCTCCTCGAGCGTGGGCACGTCGGGCCAGCGCTTGGTCCGCTTGCTGCCGTAGGTCGCGAGCAGTCGCAGCCGGCCCGATTCGACATGCGGCGCCCAGCCGGTCGAATCGCTGGCGGCCATGATGTGCTTGCCGAGGATCGCCGTCATCAGGTCGGCGCTGCCCTTGAAAGGCACGTGCGTGAGCTTGATGCCCGCGTGCGACGCGAATTCCTCGACCGCCAGGTGCGGCGACGTGCCGGTGCCGGTCGAGCCGTAGGTGATCTTGTCCGGATTCCCTTTCGCATAGGCGACGAAGTCCTGCAGCGTCTTCCACGGCGCGTCGGCCGGTACGACCAGCCCGAACGTGTATCCGGTGAGGTTGATCACGTAGGTGATGTCGCGCAGCGGATCGAGCGTCGGATTCTTCTGCATGTAGGGGATGCGGAAGATGCCCATCGGCAGCTGCGACACCGTGTGGCCGTCGGGACGGGCGGTGCGCAGCAGCCCCGGCGCGAGCGTGCCGCCGGCGCCGGGACGGTTCTCGACGACGACCGGATGCTTCAGCTGGCGTGACGCCACCTCGCCCATTGCGCGGAACACCTGATCGGTCGGTCCGCCGGCCGGGAATGCGCAGTACAGCGTCACCGCCCGCTGCGGGAACTGCTGCGCGCCGGCGGAGCCCGCGCGCAACAACGGCAAGCCCGCCAGCGCCCCGACCGAAAGCGTCTTCAGAGCATCGCGTCGTCTCATCGGGAGTCTCCTTTCGCTGCTGCCGCGGCGGGCGCGCCATTGCGGGCGTCCGCGTCGACTATCGGCCGATTATAGGGTCGGGTAAGCTGGCGTCTGCGCGACTGACCACTGGCCCCGAGGGGATTGGACCGATGCCTCGTTTCGCTGCGAATCTGTCGATGATGTACGGCGACAAGCCGTTCCTCGAGCGCTTCGGCGCGGCTGCAGCCGACGGCTTCCGCGGCGTCGAATTCCTGTTCCCGTATCCGTTTCCGGCGCAGCAGCTGCGCGAGCAGCTGTTGCGGCACGGGCTGCAGCAGGTGCTGTTCAACACGGTTCCGGGCGATTTCGACTCGGGCGATCGCGGGCTCGCTGCGCTGCCGGGACGCGAACGCGAATTCCTCGACGGCGTCGATACCGCGCTGCAATACGCGCGGGCCCTCGAATGCCCGCGGCTGCATGCGATGGCCGGGCTGGTGGGACCGGATGCGGATCGGGCGCTGTGCCGTCGGACCTACGTGTCGAACCTGCGCGAAGCGGCGCGCCGCTGCGCCGACGCCGGCGTCACGCTGCTGATCGAGCCGATCAACACGCGCGACATCCCGAACTACTTCCTGAATACGCAGGCCGATGCGCATGCGATCGTGGCCGAGGTCGGTGCGCCGAACCTGAAGGTGCAGATGGATCTGTACCACTGCCAGATCGTCGAGGGGGATCTGGCAATGAAGATTCGCGCGCACCTCGGCGGCGTCGGCCACATCCAGGTCGCCGGCGTGCCGCAGCGCCACGAGCCGGACCTCGGCGAAGTTCATTTCCCGTTCCTGTTCGCGCTGCTCGACGAGCTCGGCTATGCCGGCTGGATCGGTTGCGAATACCGACCGCGCGGCGATACGTCCGAGGGGCTGCGGTGGCTGCATGCGGCGCGCGCTGCCGGCCAGGCAAAATAGGCGCGCGATGTCCGCGATCTTCGAAACCTCGCTGTCGTCGCTGCGGCTGCTCGGCCGCGGCAAGGTGCGCGACAACTACGAATGCGGTGCCGATCGCCTGCTGATCGTCACCACGGACCGGCTGTCGGCGTTCGACGTCGTGATGCGCGAGCCGATCCCGGACAAGGGGCGCGTGCTGAACCGGATGTCGTTGTTCTGGTTCGATCGGCTGGCGGCGGTCGTGCCGAATCACCTGACCGGCGTGCCGCCCGAGTCGGTCGTGCGGCCCGAAGAGGCGGCGCAGGTCGCCGATCGTGCAATGGTCGTCAAGCGCCTGCAGCCTGTCCCGGTGGAGGCGGTCGTGCGCGGCTACCTGATCGGTTCGGGATGGAAGGACTACCAGCAGACCGGCACGGTGTGCGGAATCGAGCTGCCGAAGGGCCTGCAGCTGGCGCAGCAATTGCCGCAGCCGATCTTCACTCCGGCACGCAAGGCGCCGATGGGCGAGCACGACGAGAACATCAGCTTCGATGCAATGGCGGCCGAAATCGGCGCCGACCGCGCGCACCAGATCCGGCAGGTCTCGATCGCGCTGTACACGCAAGCGGCCGAGTTCGCGCGCGGCCGAGGAATCATCATCGCCGACACCAAATTCGAGTTCGGGCTCGATGCGAACGGAACGCTGCATCTGATGGACGAGGTGCTGACGCCGGACTCGTCGCGTTTCTGGCCGGCGGACGCGTATCGGCCCGGCGCGTCGCCGCCGAGCTACGACAAGCAGTTCGTGCGCGATTACCTGGAATCGGTTCCGGGCTGGGACAAGCAGCCACCGCCGCCGGCGCTGCCGCCGCAGGTGATCGAACGCACCGCCGCCAAATACCGGGAGGCGCTGCAGCGGCTGACCGGGCAGACGCTGGCCTGACGCGCCGTGCCGGCCGGCTAGAATCGTCCCAGGTTCATTGGAGAGGCGACATGGCCGACGCGCAGCCGCTGGTCGGGGTCGTGATGGGCAGCAGCAGCGATTGGGACGTGATGC
>DATLGW010000346.1:0-4228 GCA_035540315.1 Burkholderiaceae bacterium
GTTCACCAGCTTGCCGATCAGGTCGCTGTTGACCCGCGCGACGAAGTCGTCAGGATTGAAGTCCACGTCCTCCACGCGGCCGTTCAGCTTGGCGGCGATGTAGTAGCGCAGCCATTCGGCATCCATGCCGAGCTCGAGGTAGCGCAGCGGCGAGATCCCGGTGCCGCGCGATTTCGACATCTTTTCGCCCGACACGGTGATGAAGCCGTGCACGTAGATGCGGTCGGGCACCTTGTAGTCGGCGAACTTCAGCATCGCCGGCCAGAACAGCGTGTGGAAGTAGATGATGTCCTTGCCGATGAAGTGAATCTGCTCGATCGGCGGATCGCCGGCAGCGGGCGTCACGAACTGCGCGAAATCGATGCCGCGGTTGCGGCAGTGCGCCTTCAGCGACGCGAGGTAGCCGACCGGCGCATCGAGCCAGACGTAGAAGTACTTCCCCGGCGCATCCGGAATCGGGATCCCGAAGTAGGGCTCGTCGCGGGAGATGTCCCAATCGGCCAGTCCGCCGTCGCCGTCCAGCCATTCGCGCGCCTTGTTCGCGACTTCCGGCTGCAGCCGCCCGTCCTGCGTCCAGTTGCGCAGGAACTCGATGCAGCGCGGATCCGACAGCCGAAAGAAATAGTGCTCCGACTCGCGCAGCACCGGCGCCGCTCCGCTCAGCGTCGAGTACGGATTCTTCAGCTCCGTGGGCGAATAGACGGCGCCGCAGATTTCGCACGAGTCGCCGTACTGATCCTTCGCGCCGCACCGCGGGCACTCGCCCTTGATGTAGCGATCGGGCAGGAACATCGACTTCACCGGGTCGAAGAACTGCTCGATCGTGCGGGTCGCGATCAGGCCGGCGGCCTTGAGCCGGCGATAGATGTCCTGCGACAGCTCGACGTTCTCGGGCGAATCGGTCGAGTGCCAGTGATCGAACGAGATGTGGAAGCCCGACAGGTACTTCGGCCGCTCCGCGGCGACGCGCTCGACCAGCTGGCGCGGCGTCAGCCCCTCGGCTTCGGCCTTCAGCATGATCGGCGCGCCATGCGCATCGTCGGCGCACACGAAGTGCACCTCGTGGCCGAGCATCCGCTGGAATCGCACCCAGATATCGGCCTGGATGTACTCCATGATGTGGCCGATGTGGAACGAGCCGTTCGCGTACGGCAGCGCGGTGGTGACGAAGAGGCGCCGGGGCATGTGCGGCCAAAACCCTCATTTTAGCAGGGCAATGACTTCGGCCGGCCTTGGCGCGGTCGCAGAGGCCGCCTCGGCGATGCCAACTCGATTCCGTTAGACTCGTCGGATTGCCTTTTTTGGCACCCGATTGGAGCTGCAATGGCCGTCACGGTCGAACAGGTGAAGGACGCGCTGGCGTCGATCGTCGACCCGAATACCGAACGCGATCTCGTCGCCGGCAAGTCGGTGCGCAACGTGCGCGTCGACGACGGCGAAGTGTTCGTCGACATCGAGCTCGGCTACCCATGCAAGAGCCAGATCGATCCGATCCGCCGCCAGGTGATCGGCGCGCTGCGCGCGCTGCCGGGCGCGACGAACGTCAGCGCCAACGTCTATCAGAAGATCGTTGCGCATGCCGTGCAACGGGGCGTCAAGCTGCTGCCGAACGTGAAGAACATCATCGCGATCGCATCCGGCAAGGGCGGCGTCGGCAAGAGCACGACGGCGGTGAATCTCGCGCTCGCGCTTTCGGCCGAAGGCGCGTCGGTCGGCATGCTCGACGCCGACATCTACGGGCCGTCCCAGCCGACGATGCTCGGGATCGCGGGTCGGCCGGAGACGAGAGACGGCAAGACCCTCGAACCGATGGAGGGTCATGGCATCCAGGCGAGCTCGATCGGATTCCTGATCGATCTGGACACGCCGATGGTCTGGCGCGGCCCGATGGTCACGCAGGCGCTCGAGCAGCTGTTGCGCGAGACGAACTGGCGGGATCTGGACTATCTGGTCGTCGACATGCCGCCGGGCACCGGCGACATCCACCTGACGCTGTCGCAGAAGATTCCGGTCACGGGCGCGGTGATCGTCACCACGCCGCAGGACATCGCGCTGCTCGACGCCCGCAAGGGGTTGAAGATGTTCGAGAAGGTCGGGATACCGATCCTGGGAATCGTCGAGAACATGGCGCTGCACGTCTGCTCGAACTGCGGCCACGTCGAGCACATTTTCGGGCACGGCGGCGGCGAGCGGATGTCCAAGGAATACGACGTCGAATACCTGGGAGCGCTGCCGCTGGACATCCGGATTCGCGAACAAGCCGACTCGGGCAAGCCGACCGTCGTGTCGGACCCGGACGGGCAGGTCGCGCAGGCCTACCGGCGGATCGCGCGGCGCCTCGCGGTGCGGGTCGCCGAGAAAGCGAAGGACATGTCGCTGAAGTTCCCGACGATCGTCGTGCAGAACACCTGAGGGAGCGGCTCGCGCCCGCCGCGTTGCGTCTGCGCAACATGCGACGCTTTTCACGGCGCGCTGCCGCGAATTTGGATACCTTCCCACGCATCGAAAACCGTTCCCGGCAGCTGCACGCGGGTACGCGCCGTTGCAGTTAGCGGCGGTGCGGCACGCCGGCCCTCGTGAGGCTCGCGTGCCGATCGTCCTGAGCTACCACCCGAACGACGATTGGGCCGCGCCCGGCTCGGGTGCGCCGCGCCTGTTTCGCGAGCATCTGACCGCGCTGCAGTCGCGAGGTTATCGGTTCATCGGCTTCGACGATTTCGCCGCACTGGCGCGGCGCCGATTCTCGGATGCGCAGCGGACCGTGTTGTTGTCGACCGACGATGGGAATGCCGAGAACTGGCAGGTCGCATTTCCGATCCTGCGCGAGTTGGGTATCCCCGCGACGCTGTTCCTGATCACGGATGAAGTGACCAGCGGAGCGGTCCGGCCGGTGCCGGGCGAGCCCGGCTACAGACGCGCAAGCATGACCGGCAATCCGCGGCTGCGCTGGACGGAAATCGAGCAGATGATCGCAAGCGGACTGGTGAGCGTGCAGTCGCACACCGCATCGCATTTCCGGTGGGGCGCGCAGTTGGCGCAGCCGGCTCAGCTGGTCTCGCACCTGCGCGCAGACCTGGCGCGCTCGGTGACATCGATCCGGGAACGGCTCGGCGTGGTCCCGCAGGCGATCGCGTGGCCCTGGGGTTTCAGTACCGGCACGATGCGCGCGCTGGCAAACGCAGCCGGCCTGCAGCTGCAGTTTTCGGGCACGCCCGGGATCAACGGGCGGTACAGCCGGCCGGATTACCTGTACCGCGTGTGCGCCGACGGGCTGCCGACGGAGTCGCTGCTGCGGCTGTCGGACCGACTGTCGTCGCCGTTCTGGGGTCCCCTCTACGGCATGCCGCGGCGCTGGATGCACCTGTCGAGGTTCCGGGCATTGGAGCTGCGCGGAAAGTACCTGCCACGGCGGTTCCGCGCGGACGGGGCGCCGGATCTGTCCGACTCGGCGAATCCGCCGCGCTGACTCGCACCGGCGGCGCCGGCCGCCGTGCTAGCGAAAGTGATAGGAGACGCTGGCTGCAATAAGCCAGCCGCGTCCCGGCCCCGGTTCGTAGAAGCGGCTGTTCGCATCGTTGACGATCACCGAGCCGACGTGGCGCCGGTCGGTCAGGTTCTCCAATCGGGCCAACATGCCGACGCGCCAGTCGCCGAAGCGCTGCGATACGCCGGCGCGCAAGCTGGCCCGCGTATGCGGCTCCGCGAACTCGGAATTCGCATCGTTGACCGCGATTCGGCCCGCGTGCATCAGCTCGACCGCGATCTCCGGCGTGCCCCAGCCTGTCGCAGCGGCCGGGCGCCATGCGATCTCGCCGTATGCCAACCGGTCCGGCACGCCCGGCAGCCGGTTGCCCGAGGCCAGCGCGGCGGGGCCCGCGACATCGTCGCGAAACGTCGCCCGCAGCGTGCTCGCTGCCGCATAGGCATGCCAGTCCGGCGCGAGCCGTGCCTGGATTGCGAGCTCGACGCCCTCGCGTCGCGTGCGTCCGGCATTGCGGAACGTCGTGCGGCCGCTGACGTTCGATTCGACGACCAGCTCGTCGTCGGTGTCGATTCGGAACAGCGCGAGCTCGACCCGGCTCGTCGGCCCCAGACGCCACTTGCTGCCGACTTCGGCGTGGCGCGCGCGCGGGGCGCGAAGCAGCAGGTTCGGGCCTGTGGCACCGGTCCGGTACGCCAACTCGGCCAGCGTCGGCGTCTCGAACCCGCGGCCGATGTGCGCATAGAC